>JBDHSR010000296.1:0-4592 GCA_039808305.1 Gemmobacter sp.
GTGCCGGTCAGGTCGCCGAAGTTCAGGAAGACATAGGCGAACAGCGCCGCCATCACGAGGCCCGAGATCACCGGCAGCACCAGCTTGCCCCAGATCGAGACGGAGGGGTCGTCCACCTTGCGGAAGAAGGCGATGATGGCGAGCGAGGTCAGCGCCATCATCCCCAGCACGCCCAGCACGCCGATCTGCGCGATCCAGCCGAACATGTTCAGCACCGGGTCGAGGTCGAGCACCGCGAAGACCGCCAGCACCACCAGCGACAGCAGCGTCTGCACCACCGAGCCGACATGCGGGCTCTGGTGCTGGTCGTGGGTCTGGCCGAAGAAGGCCGGCAGCAGCCCCTCGCGCCCGGCGACATAGCAATAGCGCGCGATGTAGTTGTGGAAGGCGCTGAGCGCCGCGAAAAGGCTCGACACCAGCAGCAGCCCCGCGATCATCGCCACCGGCCCACCGGCATATTGCCCCGCCAGCTCGAAGAAGAAGCCGGTCGGGTCGGGCAGGGCGCCGATGGTCTCCTGCAACTGGCCCGGCGGCACCGCCACCACCATCAGCCAGGTGGTGAAGACGAAGAACAGCCCGATCAGCAGCACCGAGAGATAGGTGGCGCGCGGGATGGTGCGCGACGGATCGCGGGCCTCCTCGGCATAGATCGTCGTCGCCTCGATGCCGATGAACGAGCCGAGGCAGAACAGGATCGAGGCGGTGAGCGAGCCGCTGGAGATCGCGCCCATGTCGAACAGGTCGAACGACAGGCCCGCCGCGCCGCCCTGGCCGATGATGGCGAAATCCACCACGAAGACGATGAGGTATTCCAGCGCCACCAGCAGCATCAGCACCTTGGCCGACAGGTCGACCTGCCGGTAGCCGAGCAGCGCCACCAGCCCCACCGCGATCAGGCTCCAGCCCCACCAGGGCAGGTTCAGGCCCATCTCGCCGAAGACCCCGGCGGACACCCCGCCCAGAAGGCCGATCAGGCCGAACTGCATGGCGTTGTAGGCCACCAGCGCCATGATGGCGAGCGCGCCCGCCATCCGCCCGCCGAGGCCGCGCGCGGCATAGGCGTAGAAGGCGCCCGCGTTGCGGACATGGCGCGACATGGCGACATAGCCCACCGCGAAGGCGAGCATCACCAGCGTCATGAAGACGAAGGTCGCGGGCACGCCCGCGCCGTTGCCGATCAGCATGGCGATGGGCACCGCCCCCGCCACGCCGGTCAGGGGGGCGGCCGCCGACACCACCATGAAGGCGATGGCGATGGTGCCCAATGTGTTGCGGCGAAGCTGGTTCGCCCCCGGTTGCGCGTATTCTGTCACGTTCCTCTCCTTGCTGGTTGCGGGGCCGGTCTTTCCGCCGGCTCCCTCCCGGTCGTGTCCTGTCGTCCGTGGTCGTGCGGGTTGTCAGCCCTCGTCGAAATGCACCGCGCGCCGATAGGCGCGCTGGCCGTAAAGCAGCGCCGCCGGGTCTTCCGACAGGCGCACGGCGGAAACCTTGCCGACGATGATGTGATGGGTCTCCCACAGCATGGCCGTGGCCAGCCGGCATTCGAAACTCGCCGTCGCGCCGTCCAGCATCGGCTGCCCTCCGGGCCCCGCGGTCCAGTCGACCGCGTCGAAGCGCGATCCTGCCTGAGCACCGGCCCGTCCGGCAAACAGATCCGACAGGCCCTGCTGGCTTTCATGCAGCAGATTGGCACAGAAGGCACGGTTTTGCAGGATCGCCGCCGCCGCCGGGCTGCGGTGATGGATGCAGGCCAAGAGCGACGGCGCCTCGCCATCGGCCGAAACCGAGGTGAGCGAGCTGATGGTGACGCCGAACCGCCCCGCCTCGCCCTCGGTGGTGGCGACGGCGACGAAGGTGGCGGCGCGGCTCATGCCCTCGATGAAGCGGGCGCGGAGTTCGGGGTCCATGGCGGTCATCCCAGATCGAAGAAGCGTTCCAGTTCCACATCCGGCACCCGGCGGCGGAACTCGTCGTATTGGCATTGGCGGGTCGAGGTGAAGGCCTCGACGAAGCGCGGCCCCAGCCAGTCCTTCGCGAAGGCCGAACCGCGCAGCCGCCCGATCGCCTCGGGCATGGAGCGGGCGAAGTCGCGGCTCGGTTCCTGCGCATAGCCCGAGCCGATGACCTCCGGGTCCGGCTCGGCCTGTTCGAGGATGCCGGCCACCCCGGCCGCGATGGTCGCGGCGGCGGAGAGATAGGGGTTGCTGTCGGCGCCGGGCAGGCGGTTCTCCACCCGCAGGCTGCCCGCGTCATGGCCGACAAGGCGGAAGCAGGTGGTGCGGTTCTCGTAGCCCCAGGTCAGGCCGGGGGGCGCGAAGGTGCCCGGCGCGAAGCGGCGATAGCTGTTCACCGTCGGCTGGAAGATCAGCGTCATGTCGCCGATGTATTTCTGAAGGCCACCGAGGAAGTGGCGGAAGGTCGGGCTGACGCCGTTCCTCTGGCTGTCGTCCCAGAACAGCGCCTTGCCGGCCTTGTCCTTCATCGAGATATGCAGGTGGATCGACTGGCTGTCGGCCTGTTCGTTCCAGCGCGGCATGAAGGTGACGCTTTTGCCCTGCCGCAGCGCCAGCGCGCGCAGGAAGTTCTTCAGCAGGACAAGCTGGTCGGCCGGTTCGGTGCCTTCGCCCGCGCCGATGCAGGCCTCCATGAAGCCCGCGCCGATCTCCTCGTGCATCTTGGCGAGGTCGATCCCCAGCGGCTCGCACATCGCCGAGACCGCCTCGTACCATTCGGTCTGCACCACCTGATAGAGGATCAGGTCGTGGCTGGCGTGCATCGTCGCCGGCTTGAGGTTGCGATAGCCCTTGGCGCGGGCGCTTTCCGGCGTCTCGTCGAACAGGGTATATTCCAGCTCCATGCCGTATTTCGGCACCAGCCCGGCCTCGGCGGCGCGGGCGATCACCTTGCGCAGCAGGGCGCGCGGGCAGATCTCGGCCGAGGCGCCGGTATAGTTCGACAGCACCAGCAGGTCATGGCCCGGCTTCGACCAGGGCAGGCGGCGCACCGTCGCCGGGTCGACCAGCAGCGGGTCGTCGTGGAAATCGCCGCTGTCGTCATTGACGCCGGGGATGGTGAGCATGGCATCGGTCGGGTCCAGCGCCAGTTGCGCCGGGGCCATGCCCATGCCGTTCTTCGCGATGCCCGCGAGGCTGCGGGTGGAGACCATCTGCCCGCGCAACAGGCCGTTGGTGTCGGTCATCGCGACCGTGGCGAAGCGGTTCGCCGGATCGTGGATATAGGCGTCGAGCGTCATGGTCACTCCATTGGGCGGCCGGGCGGCACGGAAAGGGTGGCGAGGGTTTCGAGGTCCTGCGCGGGATCGGTGGAATAGGCCCTGAGGAACACGCGCAGGCCGTTGGTCACATAGCGGGTCAGCTCCGCCCGGCCGGGCAGGGCGTCGGGGATATGCAGGGCGCGGTTGCGCGGGGCCGAGAGGATCAGGCCCCAGAGGTCTTCCGCCGCCAGTTCGGCATCGTCGAACACCAGCCGCCCGGCGGCGCGCTGCGCCTCCAGATAGGCGATGACCCCGGCCAGCACCCGGTCGGGGCCGGAGGCCTGATAGGCGCGGCCGATCTCGGGGAAGCGCTGCGCCTCGCCGATGATCAGGCGGGCGAGCGACAGCAGGTCCGGCCGCAGCACGGTATCGGCGTAATGCCAGGCGAAGGCGTGCAGGTCGGCCACCATGCCCTTGCCGGTCGGATGGGCGAAGGCGTCCAGCATCACGTCGCGCTCTTGCAGCAGGATCGCGCCGAAGAGCTGCTCCTTGGAGCCGAAATACTGGTAGAGCGTGGGTTTGGAGACCTTGGCCCGCTGCGCGATCTCGTCCATCGAGGCGCCGGAATAGCCGGTCTCGGCAAAGACCGAGAGCGCGGCGGACAGGATGCGCCGGGATTTCTCGATCCGGTTCTGCTCGCGCCGGGGGATGGCGTTCATCGCGGCACCTTGGACAGGAAGCCGGTCAGATGCGCGTTGTAGGCGGCGGGGCGTTCCACGTTGCAGACATGGCCCGCCCCCGCGATCACCTCGAACCGCACATCGGCGCGCGGCGCGCTGTCGGCGATACGGGCGGAGACGGCGCGGATCTCGGCGGGCGGCGCCAGCCGGTCATGCTCGCCGGTCATCATCAGGACGGGCATGGTGAGGCGGGCGAAGTCGAACCGCTCCAGCGGGTTGGTGAAGCAGATCAGCGCGTCGCGATAGGTCTCCGCCGGGATGGCGGACATCGAGGCCAGCAGATCGGCCTTTACCCGGTCGTCCGCGTCGGGGCCGGCCAGCACCTTCACCACGGCGGGGGCGAAATCGGCCGGGCGCTGGCCCGCGTTCAGCGGCACCTCGCGGCTGACGCGGAACGCCTCGCGTTCCTCCGGCCCGGCCTCGGACATGCCGGTGCAGCCGCCGGAAAGCACCAGCCCCGCCAGCAGCTCGGGATGACGCATGGCAAAGGATGTGGCGATCCAGGACCCATAGGACAGACCGCAGAGCACCAGCCGGTCGGCGCCCAGCACCTCGCGGATGCGCAGGATGTCGGCACAGTAATCGTCCACCGTGCTTTGCCGGAAGCCCAGCGTGCTGTCGCCATAGCCGCGCAGGTC
>JBDHSR010000297.1:0-4585 GCA_039808305.1 Gemmobacter sp.
CATGCCGCCCATCTTGCCATAGCCGCGGGCCAGCGCCTCGAAATCCGGGTAGCTCAGCGCATAGGCCTCGGGCGAGCCGGGGGCGATGCCGAACATCTGCTGGAACTCCGCCCCGGTGATATGCGGCACCTGACCCCTGGCCTCGCCCACGCCGATATTGATCTCGGGTTCGCGGAACCAGACCGGCTTCAGCTGGGCGTGGATGTCGGTGACATGGATCAGCGTGACATTGCCGAAATCGTCGAATTGCAGAAGCTGGTCCTGGGTCAGCGCCTGTTGTGCCGACACCCGCGACCATCTGCCGAAGCCCGAGGCGCCGTAGAGGGCCGAGGCGGCCATGGCGGCCTGAAAGAACTCGCGGCGGGTGATCATCCCGGCTTACTCCTGTGCATTCGGGGCAAACCTTCTCCGCCGCGCCAAGGCGCGTCGGGGCCGTGCCCGGTCCTGGGGGAAGAAGGGCAGCCGCCGGATGCCCGGCGGCCGCGAAGGTCAGTGCCGGACGGAAACGCCCTCGACGGTGAGGCCATTGCCGCGCGAGGCGACGTAGAGTTCAAGCGCCTTGAACTCGTCTGAACCGGCCTTGAACGTCTCGGCCCTTGTGTCGCGGACGCAGCCGACGAAGCGCTGCTGCGCGCTGACCATGCCGGCATCCTTGAGGCGGTAGGTCGGAAAACCGTTGACCTGGCCCTGCGACAGATGGTCGGCCCGGATCATGTTGCCGTAATTGTCCTCGTGGCAATTGGCGCAGGACATCTCCAGCTGGCCGTAGCGGGTGTAGTAGATCTCCTTGCCCTGCTCCCAGAAATGGGCGGCGGGGCCGTCGATCGCCACGTTCACCGGCATCCCCCGCGATTGCAGCGAGATCAAGGACAGCATGTCCTTCATGTCGTCGGAGGTGGTGCCCCACTTCTCCAGCCCCATGCGCTCGGTCACGCAGCCGTTGATGTAATCCTCGAGGATCATCAGCTTGCCGGATTTCTCGTCCACCCGCGGCAGCGCGGCGCGCAGGCCGGCCATCGTTTCCGGCCCCTGATGGCAGCCCGCGCAGCTTTCGCCGTTCTTGCCCATGGCCGCATTCCAGGCATCCAGCCCCCGGTCGACGAAGACCATGGCCGGATTGTCGAAATCGTCACGCTCCAGATCGCGGGTGGTGTCGTCGCGGAACAGCCAGCCGGAATAGATCGTGTCGAAGGTGTCCGCCAGAAAGGCGGGCGGCGTGGTCCTGGTCACGATCTGGACCGGGCCGTCATCGGTTTCGATGACCAGCTCGTCCTCCGCCGGATCCGCAAGTGCCGCGCCGGACAGCGCGAGGCCGAGGGCCGTTGCGGCCAGTGTCTTCATGGTCTTGGTAAAGCGCGCCATCCGCGTCTCCTCCCTGGACGGATGTGGCGGTTTACGCGACTTCGATCGGCTTCACGTCTTCGTAGACGGAGCCGTCGTCGTCATACCAGGTGAACTTGAATTCGCCCGCCGCATCCACCTTGGCGTCGAATTCGAAATAGGGATTGGTCGAGACCGCCGGGTCGATGGCCACATCCACCACGTTCACCCCGTTCAGATCGCAGGTGAAGCGGTTGATGATCGAGCGCGGGATCAGCTTGCCCTCGGCATCCTTGCGCTGACCCGATTCCATCTTGTGCGAGATCAGCGCCTTGATCGTCACCGCCTCGCCGGCCTTGGCCGATTTCGGAACCTTCACGCGGGGCTTTGCATCATCTGCCATTCTATCCTCCTGTTCCTGGAACTCAGCCGCCGCAGCCGCCGATGGTGACCTTGACGGTGGCCTGCGCCTTGACGATGGACCCGTCGCCCATCTTGGCCAGCGCGATCACATCCTGCGTCTTGGCAAGGCGGATGCGCGTGGCGGCGCGTTGCGCGGCGGCGGCGGGGCCGAAGGTGAAGGTGGCGACCGCCGGCTCGGGGTTGCCCGAGGCCAGCAGCAGGATCGCCACCGCGCCCGGCGCGTTGACCTCGACCGGCACGGTATTGCCGTTTTCGGCGATTTCCGGGGCGGTCAGGGTCAACCCGCCTTCGCCCACGGCAGCCCCGCCGGTGAAGGCGGCGGTCAGTTCGTCGACAGTGGCGGACAGCGCGGCGGTGCCGGGCAGGACGGCGGCGGCGATACCGCCAAGGCCGATCCACAGGGCATCGCGTCGTGAAACCATCATGTAACTTCTCCTTGTCTCGGGGCCTGGCCGGGCAGGCGTCATTCCTTCAGCGTCATGAGGAAGGCCACGACATCCTCGATCTGCTGGGCGTCGAGGATGGGGGCCAGCGGCTCGGCGCCGGCCTTGCCGGTGAAACCGTCGCCGGGGCGGATGAAACCGTCGACCTTGTAGAAGGCCGGCATGAAGGTGCCCTCGAAGGTCATCTTGGCATTGGTGACGATGCCGCGCAGTTGCGCCTCGGTCCAGCGGTCGGCGGCGCCATCCAGCGGCGGGGCGATGTCGCCCGGAAACTCCACATCCGGCAGCGCGGCGATCTGGTGGCAGGCCACGCAATTGCCCAGTGCGTTGGTGGTCATCACCTTGACGCCATTCGCCGCATCGCCCGGAACGCCGGTCAGCGACGCCTCCACCGCGCCTTCGGCGAAGGTCACCTCCTTCGGTGCCGTTTCACAGATGGCGGGCGTCGCGATGACCAATGCCACCGCAGACGCACACCACAGATGGCTGCTCATGCTGTCCTCCCTGTGCTCTCCCTGTCGCCACGATAACCATCCGCGGGGACGTAAGGCAACATGAATATAGTAATCTATGAATATTCCTATACTCCTTGGGGAAGGTGCAAGAATTTCAGTCGTTCAGGTCGATCTGCCGGGCGAGAAACTTCTGGAAATGCTCGCCATTGTCATAGCCATGGTCGCGCACCCAGGTCAGCAACGCCTTGGTCGTGCCCTTGCCGAAGGCGCCGGGCATCTGCGCCACCGCCGATTCTGCCGCCGATTTCCCCTCGGGCACGTCTTCCGGCAGGAAGATCATGGTGGGGGTGAACATCACGCCCCAGCGGGCGGCCATTTCCTTCTCCGGCAGCGCCGTGCCGTCGAAATCGGTCACCTCGACATCGCCGAACAGGTTCATCTGCACGACGAAATAGCTTTCCCGGATCAGCGCATCGATGGCGGGATCGGGAAACACCTCCTCGTGCATCTTCGTGCAATAGATGCAGCCGCGCTGTTCGACGATGATCAGCAGGCGCTTGCCTTCGGCATTGGCCTCGGACAGATCCTCGCGCAGGTCCTTGAAGGTCTCGCGCAGCCAGGCCGGCTTGTGCAGCCCGTCATCGCCCAGTTCGACCGCCATGGCGGGTGTTGCGGCAAGCAGCAGGGCGGCAAGGGCATGACGCAGTTTCATCTGTGGCTCCTCTCATTTGAGCGTGGCGGACCAGTCGAAATGCCGGATCATCCAGTCGGCGATCAGGTTCACGGAATTGGTGGCGATCAGCAGGCCGAAGACGATCAGCATCACCCCCATCGCCTTTTCCACATGGCCCATCAGCGCCCGGTGGCGGGCCACCCAAGCCAGGAACGGCCCGGCGAAGAAGGCCGCCAGCACGAAGGGCAGCGTCATCGCCAGCCCGTAGACCACCAGCAGCAACCCGCCGCGCCAGAGATCGCCCATGCCCGAGGCGACCATCAGGATGGCCGCCAGCGCCGGGCCGACGCAGGGCGTCCAGCCGAATCCGAAGGCCAGCCCCATCGCATAGGCGCCGAACAGGGTGGAGGGCCTGGCCTCGGTCTGCACGCGCGCCTCGCGATAGAACAGGCCGATCCTCAGCACGCCGAGGAAGTGCAGCCCGAACAGGATCAGCACCGCGGCGGCGGCCCAGGACAGCGTGCTTTTCCATTGCGCGAAGGCCTGCCCCAAGGCGGTCGCCCCCAGCCCCAGCATCAGGAAGATCGTCGTCACCCCAAGGGCGAAGGCCAGCGCCCGCAGCACCATCCGCAGCCGCGCGCCGGGCAGGACCTCGCCGCCGTCGCGCAATTCGCGCACCGATACCCCGGCCATGTAGGACAGGTAGAACGGCACCATCGGCAGGATGCAGGGCGACAGGAAGGACAGAAGCCCCGCCAGCGCCGCGCCGCCGTAAGTTATATCGAGCATCGCCTCCTCCCCGAGGCCCGCCTTGCGCCGGTCGCTTGCCCGGGGGGCGAGTTTATATTAGAATATTCCTATGTTAAAATCCTCACGTCAATCCCGTCAGATGCTCGGAGCGCTGGTCCTGGCCTGGATGCCCTGGCCGGCGCTGGCCGAGTTGCGGCTTCTGATGTTCGAACAGCCGGGATGTATCCATTGCGCCCGCTGGGACGCCGAGGTGGCCCCGGAATATCCGCTGACCGAGGAGGGCAGGGCCGCCCCGCTGCGGCGGTTGCAGTTGCGCGATCCGGTTCCCGATGGGCTGGCCCTTGCCCGGCCCGTGACGTTTACCCCGACCTTCGTCCTCGTGAAGGACGATGTGGAAAGCGGGCGGCTGGAGGGCTATCCGAGCGAGGACTTCTTCTGGCCGCTGCTGGGCGCGATGATCGGACAGGCCGCCGAAAGCCGGTGACCGCCTCCGTTCCATCGTTAGGCTTGCGCGAACATAA
>JBDHSR010000298.1:0-4577 GCA_039808305.1 Gemmobacter sp.
CCCGGCGGGTCGGCGACGACGCCATCGGAGGAAAAGACGGTATCGACGATCAGCGCCATCGGCCTGATGCCGTGGCGCTCCAGATCGGCGATGGCGGCCCGCACCCCCGCCGCGAAGCCGGCGCCATCCGCGCCGGAGACCGGGGCGGGCACCGTGCGGACATGCGCGCCGAGCGGCACGCCGGGACCGAGCGAGGGCGAGAGCTCCGCCACCGCCGCCGTCACGCCGTGATAGGCGTTTCCGGTCACGATCACCCCGGCGCCGCCGGTCGCCGCGCGGGCGATGCGCAGGGCGAGGTCGTTGGCCTCCGACCCGGTGCAGGTGAACATGACATGGCCGATCCCGGTGGGCATGGTGGCCAGCAGCCGCTCGGCCAGCCGCAGCACGCCGTCATGCAGGTAGCGGGTATGGCTGGCGAAACGCGCCGCCTGTTCGGCCATCGCCGCCACGATGCGCGGGTGGCAATGCCCGCAGGAGGCGACGTTGTTATAGGTGTCGAGCCAGGCCCGCCCCCCGGCGTCGTAGAGCCAGACGCCCTCGCCGCGCACCAGATGCAGCGGGCGGTCGTAGAACAGCCGGTAGGCGGGGCCGAGCGCGGCCTGGCGGCGGGCGACCAGCGCGGCCTCGGCCGGCGGCAGATCCACCGCGCCGGGGCGGAAGGCATTGGGCATGGGGTCGGTCATCGGGGCCTCTCAGGGCAGATTTTCGGGGGCCGGGAAGGCCAGCAGCCCGGCGCCGGAGGCCGGGACATTGCGCAGGATATAGGCCGCGTTCCCCGGCTGGAGGGTGGCGCGATGGCTGGCGATGGCGAGCGTGGTCACCATGCGGATCGCGGTGAGGCCTGGGAGCAGCGCCCGCTCGCCGGGCAGCAGCGGCAGCACGCTTTCCCAGCCCGCCGCCACCTCGGCCAGCGTCGCGGCGGCGGCGCCCGGCTCGATCTGGTAGGAGGCGGCGACGGCGAGATCGCAGATGCGCGGCGTATGCACCATGTCGCCGAAATCGAGCACCCCCGAGATCCGCGCCGGATCGGCCGGATCGGTCAGCAGGTTGTAGGGGTTGAGATCGGCATGGACCACCTGCGCCGGCAGCGCGTCCAGATCGGCGCGGGCCGCCTCGAACCAGTCGAGCCAGTGGGCGCAGCGGGCGCGCAGGCCGGCATCGGCGATGGCGGGCAGCAGCGGGCGCAGCCGGGCGGCCTGCTTGATGTCCCATTGCAGCACATGATGCGCGGCGGGATCGGAGAACCCCTCCAGCGCCCGCGTCAGCCGCGCGGCCACCCCGCCGATCGAGCGGCGCAGCGCCGGGCCGCGCGGGGCGCGGTGCAGCGGCGCGCCCTCGACCCAGCTCAGGAGCCGCATCAGCCCCTGCGGCAGCGCCACCTCGGTCCGGCCGTCCAAAGCGGGGATCACGCGCGGCACCGGCAGGCCGGGGTCGCGCGCGGCGATATGCAGCAGCGCGCGGTTCTGGAAGCGCGTCACCTCCGCCGCCTCGGCCGGGTTGGCGAATTTCAGCACGAAATCGCCCTGCCCCGTCCGCAGATGCCAGTTCAGGTCGCGCTCCGAGGTCAGCCGGTCGAGCCGCCCGGACAGGCCCCAATGCGCCCGCAGCAGCGCGAGGCTTTCGGCCTCGGTCAGGGCGGGCGGGGGCGCGTTCAGGATGCTGCCAAGCGGATCGTCGGTCATGCGCGCATCGAAGCGGAAAACGCCCCCGGCGGCAAGGCCGGGGGCAAGGCTCAGTGATCGGCCACCCGCGCCGCCGCCTTCGCGTCTTCCATATCGGCGGAGGCGCCGTTGAAGAAGGCGTTCAGCACCACCGCCGAGATCGAGGCCAGAAGGATGCCGCTTTCGATCAGCGGATGCAGGTCGTGCCACATCCATTGCTTGAAGTTCGGCGCGACGAGCGGGATCATCCCCATGCCGAGGCTGACCGCCACCACGAAGAGATTGTTGCGGTTGGCGGCGAAATTCACCCCGGCGAGGATGCGGATGCCGGTCGCCGCCACCATGCCGAACATCACGATGCCGGCGCCGCCGAGCACCATGGTCGGGATGCTTTCGACCAGCGCGCCCATCTTGGGCACGAGGCCGAGCGCGATCAGGATCACGCCCCCCGCCACGCAGACGAAGCGCGAGCGCACGCCGGTCACCCCCACCAGCCCGACATTCTGGCTGAACGAGGTATAGGGGAAGGTGTTGAAGATGCCGCCGATCAGCGTGCCGAGCCCGTCGGTGCGCAGCCCCGCCGAGAGCATCCCCCGGTCGACCTGCCGCCCGGTCATCTCGCCCAGCGCGAGGAACATGCCGGTCGATTCGATCATCACCACGATCATCACCAGCACCATGGTCACGATCATCACCGGATCGAAGCTGGGCATCCCGAAATGGAAGGGCGCGACGATGCCGAACCAGGCGGCGCCGCCCACCTTGTCGAAGCTCATGGCGCCGGTGGCGATGGCGATCAGGCAGCCGATCACGATGCCGAGCAGGACCGAGATATTGGCGAGGAAGCCGCGGGCGAAACGGGCGATCAGCAGGATCGCCGCCAGCACGATGGCCGAGACCAGCACATTGCCCAGGGGCGCATAGGCCGGGTTCGGCAGGCTCGGCGCGGGAACGAGGCTCGGCGGCATGCCGGGCAGCGCGCCCGCCGCCGCCGCGTCGGCCGCCAGCCGCAGCCATTCGGCGGCGGCGGGATCGACGATGGAGGGCGCGGTGGGGCCGACCGGATTGCCGAAGATCCAGTTGATGCCGATGCGCATCAGGCTGACGCCGATCACCAGGATGATGGTGCCGGTCACCACCGGCGGGAAGAAGCGCAGCATCCGGCTGACCAGCGGCGCGATCAGCATCGAGATGATGCCGGCGGCGATGATCGCGCCGAAGATCGCCCGCGCGCCCTCGGGCCCGCCACCGGCATTGGCCATGGCGACCATCGGCCCGACGGCGGCGAAGGTCACCCCCATCATCACCGGCAGGCGGATGCCGAACCACTGCGTCGCGCCGAGGCTCTGGATCAGCGTGGCGAGGCCGCAGACGAAGAGATCGGCCGAGATGAGGAAGGCCACGTCGGCCGGCTCCAGCCGCAGCGCCCGCCCGACGATGAGCGGCACGGCGACGGCGCCCGCATACATCACCAGCACATGCTGGAGACCGAGGGCGAAAAGCTTGGGCGGCGGCAGGATCTCGTCCACCGGATGCACGGAGGCGGTCGTCGTCATGGGGTCCCTTTCCTGCGGGGGATCGTTGGTTATTCGCGCCGTCTCCGCGCCTCCCCCGAGGGTCGCGGTCCGGTTAGGCCCGCCTCAGGCGGGGTGGATGGTCCAGGGCTCGGGGAACCAGTGCTCCTGGAGATTGGGGGTGGCGCCGATGCGGTCGAGCACGGCGAAGAGGCCCGGCTCATGCAGCGGCGTCAGCACGCCGTGCCAGGTGCCGCGATGCAGGTTGATCGCCTGCGCCCCGTCGGTGAGGAAGGCGCGCGGGGCGCCGGGGCACCCGCCCTCGTCGGGGGCGACGATGACGAGGAAGGGGTCGGCGGTCATCGGGATGAAGGCCTGGCTGCCCTCGGGGTGACGCTCCACCATCTCCAGCCGGTAGGGCAAGGCGCGCGGCACCGCCTTGAAGATCGACAGGCCCGCCCGCGCGTCCGGCCCGAAATCGAGCCGCGCCCGGTCGTGGAAGCGGCCGCACAGGCCCTGGTTGATGAGGCGGTCCGGCGCGCCGGTGGCGGCGAGCACATCGCCGAAGGGGGCGAAGGCTTCGGGGGTCAGCGGTTCGGGGCGGAGGTCGCGCATGATCGGCCTTTCGCGGGATGGCGAGGCCGGGGGTTTCACACCCCCGGACCCCCGTGGGATATTTGGGGACAGAAAATGGCCGTGGGCGGAGCGGGACAGTGGGCGCGCATGATCGGTCTTTCGCGGGGCGGAGAGGCCGGGGGTTTCACACCCCCGGACCCCCGTGGGATATTTGGGGACAGAAAATGGCCGTGGGCGGAGCGGGACAGTGGGTGCGCATGATCGGGCTTTCGCGGGGCGCGGCGGGCGCCGGGGGCTGTCTGCCCCCGGACCCCGAGGATATTTGCGAACAGGTGAAGGCGGTCAGCGGCCGAAGGCGCCGGGGCCGCGCAGTTTCGCGTGGCGGTTCACGTCCTTGTAGAGCAGGTAGCGGAAGCGGCCGGGGCCGGCGGCGTAGCAGGCCTGCGGGCAATAGGCGCGCAGCCACATGAAATCGCCGGCCTCGACCTCCACCCAGTCGCGGTTCAGCTTGTAGACCGCCTTGCCCTCGAGGACGTAGAGGCCGTGTTCCATCACATGCGTCTCCTCGAAGGGGATCACGCCGCCGGGCTGGAAGGTGACGATGTTGACATGGGCGTCGTGGCGGAGGTCGGCGGGATCGACGAAGCGGGTGGTGGCCCAGCGGCCTTCGGTTTCCGGCATCGGGATCGGCGCGAGGTCGCGTTCGTTGATCAGGATCGGCTCGGGCGCCGGGATGCCGGGGGCAGGCTCGTAGAGCTTGCGCAGCCAGTGGAAGCGGGCGGGAGCGGCGCCTTCGGCGAGCAGCGTCCAATGGGTGCCGGCGGGG
>JBDHSR010000299.1:0-4571 GCA_039808305.1 Gemmobacter sp.
CGGTTCCCGCGAGACCGGAGACTTCCCGACATGCCGCCGCCCCGTATCGCCCCTGTCGGGGAAGATGGCGCTTGCCGGCCCGTCGCCCTCAATCCCGGCTGGGATCGGCCGGATAGACCCCGAGAATGTGCATGTGCGAGGTGAAGAAGCTCAGCTCGTCCAGCGCGCGGGCGACGTTCGCGTCCTCGGGATGGCCCTCGATGTCGGCGAAGAACTCGGTCGCGGTGAAGCTGCCGCCCACCATGTAGCTTTCCAGCTTGGTCATGTTCACCCCGTTGGTGGCGAACCCCCCCAGCGCCTTGTAGAGCGCGGCCGGGATGTTGCGCACCCGGAAGGTGAAGCTGGTCATCATGCGCTCGCCCCGGCGCGCATGGTCGGGGCTGGGGCTCATCACCAGGAAGCGGGTGGTGTTGTTCTTCTGGTCCTCGATCCCGTCGGCCAGCACGTCGAGCCCGTAGATCTCGCCCGCCAGCGCCGAGGCCAGCGCCGCCTCGGCCGGATCGCCGAGTTCCGCCACCTGCCGCGCGCCCGCCGCGTTGTCATGCGCGTTCATCGTGGCGAAGCCGTGGCCGCGGATGAAGCCGCGGCATTGCCCGTGCAGGATCGACATGCAGCGCACCCGGCGGATCTGGTCGATCCGCGTGCCCCGCACCGCCAGCAGCGCGATCTGGACGCGCACGAACGCCTCGTCGATGATGTGGAGCCCGGAATTGGGCAGCAGCGTATGCACGTCGGCCACCCGCCCATAGGTCGAATTCTCGACCGCGAGCATGCCCAGATCCACCTCGCCCCGCCGGGTCAGCTCCACCACATCCTCGAAAGTGGGGCAGGGCACGACCTCCATCTCGGGCCGGGCCTGCCGGCACGCCTGGTGCGAATAGGCGCCGAGTTCCCCCTGGAAGGCGATGCGTCCGGCCATGATTCCCCTGTCTCCCTGTTTGCGCCTCCGGCATGGCGCGCGGTGTCGCGGCCGCCGCGCCGGGTGGTCAATTCGCCGCATTTGCGGGGCCGCTGGTGCTACTACACCTTGAAACCGGGGGGGGGAAGCGGGTAGAAGCCCCATCAGCTACATGCCAAAACGGGACGCGACATGTTCGACACGATGACAATCACCAAGGTGCTGGGCGCGGTCTGCGGGTCGCTGCTCGTGTTCCTGCTCGGCAACTGGGCGGCCGGCGGGCTTTACGCCATGAGCGGCGGCCATGGCGGGGAAGAGACGCAGGCCTATTCGATCGAGGTCGCGGGCGGCGAGTCCGCGGGCGGCGGCGAGGCCGAGGCCGGCCCCTCCTTCGACGAGGTTTTCGCCTCGGCCGACCCGGCCAAGGGCGAGAAGGTCTTCGCCAAGTGCAAGGCCTGCCACAAGCTCGACGGCGTCGATGGCACCGGCCCGCATCTGAACGGCGTGGTGAACCGGGCCAAGGCCTCGGTCGCGGGCTTCGGCTATTCCGACGCGCTGAAGGCCATGGCGGGCGAAAGCTGGGAGCCGGCGAAGCTCGACGCCTTCCTCGCCAATCCCAAGGGCTATGCGCCGGGCACCAAGATGTCCTTCGCCGGCCTGCCCAAGGTCGAGGATCGCGCGAACCTCGTGAAATATCTCGAAACCGTGCAGTGACCGTTGTCACCGGACGCGAATCCCGCGCAGGCCACCCCTTCGGGTGGCCTGTTCGTTTTTGCCCGGCCGGTCCGCCGCGATAACGCAAACGCGCCTTGAGAGGGCGGATATTTCCGTTACTCTGCCGGCCGATACGCCAGATGCGAGGAGTTCCGCATGACCCCTGCCACCCGCGCCACCCCTCCTCTTCCCGTCCGCCGGCCTTTGGCCGCGCGCTGGCTCGGGGCGGGACTCGCGGCGCTGGTCGTCGGGCTGGCGCCGGGCGGTGTGCGCGCCGAGGAGAAGGTGGTCGTCTCGCATGGCATCTCGACCTTCGGCGATCTGAAATATCCGGCGGATTTCCAGCATCTCGACTATGTGAATCCCGAGGCGCCGAAGGGCGGCGAGATCAGCGAATGGACGCTGGGCAATTTCGACTCGATGAACCCGTTCTCGGTGAAGGGGGTGGGGGGGGCGCTGTCCACCATCATGCTCGAATCCCTGCTGACCGGCACGGCCGACGAGATCGGGGCGAGCTATTGCCTGCTCTGCGAGACGCTGGAATATCCCGAGGACCGCGCCTGGGTGATCTTCAACCTGCGGCCCGAGGCGAAATTCTCCGACGGCACGCCGCTCACCGCCGAGGATGTGCTGTTCTCCTACGAGACGCTGCTGGCCAAGGGGCTCACCGATTTCCGCACCGTGCTGTCGCAACAGGTGGAAAAGGTCGAGGTGCTCGATCCGCATCGTATCAAGTTCACCTTCAAGGCGGATTTCCCCAAGCGCGACCTGCCGCAACTGGCCGGCGGCCTGCCGGTGCTGTCGAAGGCGCAATACGAGCGTGACGGGCTCGACCTCGGCGAAAGCACGCTGAAGCCCTATATCGGCTCCGGCCCCTATATGTTCGACCGGATGGATGTCGGCCGGACGCTGGTCTACAAGCGCAACCCCGATTATTGGGGCGAGGCGCTGCCGATCAATCGCGGGCGCAACAATTTCGACCGGATCCGCGTGGAATATTTCGCCGACAGCACCGCCGCCTTCGAGGCGTTCAAATCCGGCGTCTACACCTTCCGCAACGAGAATTTCTCGAAGCTCTGGGCCACCGGCTACGATTTCCCGGCGGTGCAGAAGGGGCATGTGGTGAAGGCGGAACTGCCCAATGGCAACAAGGCCACCGGGCAGGCCTTCGTCTTCAACCTGCGGCGCGAGAAATTCGCCGATCCGAAGGTGCGCGAGGCCATCGGCCTGATGTTCAACTACGAATGGTCGAACGCGACGCTGTTCTACGGGCTTTACGCGCGGGTCAATTCGTTCTGGGACAATAGCTGGCTGGCCGCCGAAGGGGTGCCCACGCCCGAGGAGGCGGCGCTGCTGCAACCGCTGGTCGCCGAGGGGCTGCTGCCCGAGGCGATCCTGACCGAACCCGCCGTCATGGCCCCGGTCTCGGGCGAGAAGCAGCTCGACCGGCGCAACCTGCGCGCGGCCTCGAAACTCTTGGACGAGGCGGGCTGGCCGGTCGGCGACGACGGGCTGCGGCGCAACGCGAAGGGCGAGGTGCTGAAGGTCGAACTGCTGAACGACGACGCGAATTTCGACCGCATCCTCAATCCGCTGGTCGAGAACCTGCGCGCGCTCGGCATCGACGCGGTGAACAAGAAGGTCGACCCGGCGCAGATGGAAAGCCGCAGCCGTCCGCCGGCCTATGATTTCGACATCATCACCCAGCAGGTGCGGACCGACTATTTCTCGGATTCCGGGCTGAAGCAGTATTTCGGTTCGGAAACCGCCGATGTCTCGGCCTTCAATCTCGCCGGGCTGAAATCCCCGGCGGTGGACCGGCTGATCGGGGTGGTGCTGGCGGCGCAGGACAAGGAGGCGCTGACGGCCGCGACCAAGGCGCTCGACCGGGTGCTGCGGGCGGAGCGGTTCTGGATCCCGCAATGGAACAAGAACACCTATACCGTCGCCTATTACGACATGTTTGGCCGGCCCGCGACGCCCGCGCCCTATGCTCTGGGCGAAATGGATTTCTGGTGGTATGACGAGGCCAAGGCCGCCGCATTGAAAGCCGCAGGCGCCATCAAGTAACAGACGGGCAGACGCACCCCATGGGCGCCTATATCCTCCGCAGGCTGCTGCTGATCATCCCGACGCTGTTCGGGATCATGCTGATCAATTTCGCGCTGACGCAATTCGTGCCCGGCGGGCCGGTGGAGCAGGTGCTGGCCCGGCTGGAGGGGCAGGGCAACGCCTTCCAGACCATCTCGGGTGGCGGCGATGCCGGCGGGCAGGATGCCGGCGCCTCTGGCGGATCGGATTATATCGGCGCGCGCGGCCTGCCGCCCGAATTCATCGACGCGCTGGAGGTGCAGTTCGGCTTCGCCCGCATCACCTGCGCAGAGGGCTATACGGGGCCGGTGACGACCCGGGCGCCGGAATGCCGCAAGGAAAAGATCGGCCTGATCGAGCGGTTCGGGATCATGATGGGCAATTATGTCCGCTTCGATTTCGGCGAGAGCTATTTCCGTTCCATCGGCGTGGTCGATCTGGTGCTGGAGAAGATGCCGGTCTCGATCTCGCTCGGCCTGTGGTCGACGCTGATCGCCTATATGATCTCGATCCCGCTCGGCATCCGCAAGGCGGTGCGGCACGGGACGGCCTTCGACACCTGGACCTCGGGCGCGATCATCGTGGCCTATGCCATTCCGGGCTTCCTGTTCGCCATCCTGCTGCTGGTGGTCTTCGCCGGCGGCTCCTACTACCAGTGGTTTCCGCTGCGCGGGCTGACCTCGGACAACTGGGACAGCCTGAGCCTGGCCGGCAAGATCGCCGATTACGCCTGGCACATGGTGCTGCCGGTCACCGCCTCCACCATTTCCAGCTTCGCCACGCTGACGCTCTTGACCAAGAACAGCTTCCTCGACGAGATCCGCAAGCAATATGTGATGACCGCCCGCGCCAAGGGGCTGAGCGAGCG
>JBDHSR010000300.1:0-4571 GCA_039808305.1 Gemmobacter sp.
CAGACCGTCGACCCGGATCTGGAGCCGATCCGCTGGAGCCTGACCGATCCGCAGCGCCAGACCCTCTGGGGCGCGCCGGCGCCGCGCTCCTGGTTCGAGCTGGGATCGCCGTTCGACGGGGTGGCGCCGGTGGAGAGCGGGTTGAAGGCGACGCCGATCGTGGCGCCCTGAGACGCGGCAGGGGGCTGTCTGCCCCCTGCACCCCCGAGGATATTTTTGAACAGAAAATGAAGGGGCAAAAGATGCGGCTGGCGACGGTTGGCGCTGACGGACAGGAGCTCTGGGGGGCGGTTGTCGAGGGCGGTTTCGCCGATCTCTCGGGCCGGTTTCCGCAATGGCGCAGCCTGCGCGCGGTGATCGCGGCGGGGGCGTTGCCGCAGGTCGTGGAGGCGGCGGCGGAGGCGGCGGTCAGCCATGCGGAGGGGCGGTTCTCCTATGAGATCCCGGTGCCGGATGCCGAGAAGATCATCTGCGTCGGCGTGAACTTCCCCGACCGCAACGCCGAATACCGCGACGGGCAGGAGGCGCCGCCCTTCATGTCGCTCTTCCCGCGTTTCGCCCGCAGCTTCACCGGCCATGGCCGGCCGCTGATCCGGCCGCCGGAAAGCCCGCAACTCGATTACGAGGGCGAGATCGCGGTGGTGATCGGCAAGGGCGGGCGCCGCATCCCCGAGGCCGGGGCGCTGGATCATGTCGCGGCGCTGACGCTCTGCAACGAGGGGACCATCCGCGACTGGGTGCGCCACGCCAAGTTCAACGTGACCCAGGGCAAGAACTGGGACCGCTCCGGCGCGATGGGGCCCTGGCTGGTGCCCTTCGCCGATCCGGCGCAGATCCTCGACATCGAACTGGTGACGCGGGTGAACGGCGAGATCCGCCAGCGCGACCGCACCGGGCGGATGCTGTTCCCGGTGGCGCGGCAGATCGCCTATATCTCGACCTTCACCACGCTGGTGCCCGGCGACATCATCGTCACCGGCACGCCGACCGGCGCGGGGGCGCGGCTGGACCCGCCGGTCTGGCTGCGGCCCGGCGATGTGGTGGAGGTGACGGCCGAAGGCATCGGCACCCTGAGGAACGGAGTGGCGGACGAATGACCCCGGACGAGATCGAGGCGGCGGCCGAGGCGCTCTTCGCGGCCGAGCGGGAGGGGCGGCAGATCGGCCTTCTGTCGCTCGCCCATCCCGGCATGACGCTGGACGAGGCCTATGCCGTGCAGGCGGCGCTGGTGGCGCGCAAGCGGGCGGCGGGGCGGCGGGTGATCGGCTGGAAGATCGGGCTCACCAGCCGCGCCATGCAGGCCGCGCTGAACATCGACACGCCGGATTCCGGGGTGCTGCTGGACGACATGCTGTTTCCGGACGGCGCCAGCGTGCCGCCCGGCCGCTTCATCCAGCCGCGGGTGGAGGCCGAGATCGCCTTCGGCATGGCCGCGCCGCTGGCCGGCGCCGCCGTCACCCGCGCCGATGTGCTGGCGGCGACGGCCTGGGTCGCGCCGAGCCTGGAGATCCTCGACACCCGCATCCTGCGCGCCGATCCGGCGACGGGGCGGGCGCGGATCATCACCGATACCGTCAGCGACAACGCCGCCAATGCCGGGCTGGTGCTGGGCACGCAACGCCACGCGCCCGAGGCTTTCGACCTGCGCCGGGTCGGCGCCATCGTGAAGCGCGACGGGGTGGTGGAGGAAACCGGCCTCGGCGCCGGGGTGCTCGACGATCCGGTGACCGGAATCCTCTGGCTCGTCCACCGGCTCGCCCGCTATGGTCAGGGCATCGCCGCCGGCGAGGTGCTGCTTTCGGGCAGTTTCATCCGCCCGGTGGAAGCCCCGCGCGGCAGCCGGTTCGAGGCCGATTTCGGCGCCTTCGGCCATGTCTCGCTGAATTTCTGAGGTCATCCATGCCCGCCCCCGAGAATATCCTGAAACGCCGCCTCGCCACGGGCGAGGTGCTGAGCGGCCTCTGGCTCGGCATGGCCGACGCCTATGCGGCCGAGATCGCCGCCACCGCCGGCTTCGACTGGCTGCTGATCGACGGCGAGCACGCGCCGAACGACCTGCGCAGCACCATGGCGCAGCTCGCGGTGATCGAGCGGTCGGGCTCGGCCCCGGTGGTGCGGCTGCCGGACGGCGATCCGGCGAAGATCAAGCAGGCGCTGGACATCGGCGCGCAGAGCCTGGTGATCCCGATGGTGGAAACCGCCGGACAGGCGGCGGCGCTGGTCCGCGCCACCCGCTATCCGCCCGAGGGGATCCGGGGCGTCGGCGCCTCGCTGGCCCGCGCCTCGCGCTTCGCGGCGATCCCGGATTACCTGACCACCGCGAACCGGGAGATCTGCCTGATCCTTCAGGTGGAAAGCGTCCGGGGGCTGGCCGAACTCGATGCCATCCTGGCGCTCGACGGCGTGGACGGCGTGTTCATCGGCCCGGCCGATCTGGCGGCCGACATGGGCCATCTCGGCAATGCGGGGGAGCCCGCGGTGCGCGCGGCGGTGCTTGACGCGCTGCGCCGCATCCGGGCGGCGGGCAAGGCGGCAGGCGTGCTCGCCACCCAGCCGGATTTCGCCGAAAGCTGCCGCGAAGCCGGGGCGAATTTCCTCGGCGTCGGCATCGACGTGACCGTCTTCGCCGGCGCGCTGCGCGATCTCGCCCGGCGCTGGCGCGGCTGAGCAGGCGGCCCGGCGCCGACGGCGCACGGGGCTCTTGCGCCGCCTCGCGGCAGGGCCTACCTCTCGGCGGCCGACCCGGCGCGAGTGCAGAGCATGACCATCGAATCGCCCGTATCCGATGCCGAGTCCCGCCGGACCCGCCAGCGGTTCTCCGAATTGCTGACCGGGATCGCCGAAAGCCACGAGGGCGAGCGCATCACGGTGGGCGATCTGCTGCACGCGATGGAAGGGCGCGCGATCGCCGCGCTGCTGTTCATCTTCGCCTTTCCGAACATCCTGCCCACCCCGCCGGGGGTCGCCGCCATTCTCGGCCTGCCACTGGTCTATCTGTCGTCGCAGCTCATGCTGTCGCGGCGCCCGTCGCTGCCCGGCTTCATCGCCAACCGCTCGATGACGCGCGAGGCGTTCCGCATGATCGTCGAACGCGCCGCCCCGGTGCTGACCCGCGCCGAGACCATGCTGCGCGAGAGGTGGGAGCCGCTGGTCTCGCCCGGGGCCGCGCGGCTGCTCGGCCTCGTCTGCCTGTCGCTCTCGGTGCTCCTGTCGATGCCGATCCCGCTGGGCAACCTGATGCCCTCGGTCGCCATCTGCATCATCGCGCTGGCGCTGCTGGAACGCGACGGGCTCTGGGTCATCCTCGGGCTGATGGCGACGGTGGCGGCCTATGCCTGGGTTGGGGGCATCGCCTATGGGCTGATCAAATCGGCGGTCTTCGTGGTGATGAACGCCTTCTAGGCGCCTTCCGCCGGACGGCGAGCGCGGCGCCAGGCGATGAAATGCGCCTCGGCCTCGGCGGCGAGCGCGGCCCAGCGCGGCAGGTCGGACGGCGCGGCGAAGGGCATGACCAGCGCGGCCTCGCCCTGCCGGATCTCCATCCGCGCCGCGCCGTTGTCGGCGTTCCAGGCCGCCAGCGCGGTTTCGGGCGGGCGCACGTTCCAGGGCAGGACCAGCCGCCAGCCGGCTTCACCCCGCTCTGCCCGGAATTCCGGCGCGGTGGGGGCGAGGCGGGCATAGACCGTGCCGCCCTCCGCCTCGATGCCGCAGAACCCCGCCGCGACCAGCGCCGCCCTCACCTCGTCCCCGGTCATGCCACCAACGCCTCGGCCTTCTTCAGATCGACGGAGACGAGCTGGCTCACCCCCTGTTCCTGCATGGTCACCCCGAACAGCCGGTCCATCCGCGCCATGGTGACGGCGTGGTGGGTGATGATGAGGAAGCGCGTCTCGGTGCGCCGCGTCATCTCGTCCAGCAGGTCGCAGAACCGGGTCACGTTCGCGTCGTCCAAGGGCGCGTCCACCTCGTCCAGCACGCAGATCGGCGCCGGATTGGCGAGGAACACGGCGAAGATCAGCGACAGCGCGGTCAGCGTCTGCTCGCCGCCCGACAGCAGGCTGAGCGTGGAGAGCTTCTTGCCCGGCGGCTGGCACATGATCTCCAGCCCCGCCTCCAGCGGATCGTCGGATTCCACCAGCACCAGCCGCGCCTCGCCGCCGCCGAAGAGATGGGTGAACAGCGTCCCGAAAGAGCCGTTGACCTGCTCGAACGCCGCCAGCAGCCGCTCGCGCCCCTCGCGGTTCAGGCCCTGGATGCCGGCGCGCAGCTTGCGCACCGCCTCTTCCAGATCGGTCTTCTCGCCGGCCAGCGCGTCATGCTCGGTCTGCACCGCTTTGGCATCCTCCTCGGCGCGCAGGTTCACCGCGCCGAGGCCCTCGCGCTGGCGTTTCAGCCGGTTCACCTCGGCGTCGAGCGCATCGACCGAGGGCATCCGGTCGGGATCGGTGGCGAGCTTTTCGAGAAGTTGCGCGGGCGAAAGCTCCATCTCCTCGCGGATGCGTTCGGCGGCGTAGGCGGTGGTCGTCCGGGCGGCGTCGGCGCGGGCATCGGCGCGGGCGCGGGCCTCGCGC
>JBDHSR010000301.1:0-4562 GCA_039808305.1 Gemmobacter sp.
TCCAGCAGCGCGACCACCGCCGGCCGCACCCCCGAGGCGCCGCGCCCCAGCGACAGCAGCTTCAGCGTCATCACCAGCCGCACGGTTTCCGGCGCCACCGCCTCGCCCACGCCGCAGCAATGCGACAGGATCAGGTTCCGTTGCAGGGTCGCGGTATCCTCGGCGGCGATCTTGATCGAGGCCAGCTTGCCAAAGCCGGTATTCACCCCATAGACCGGCTCCGCCCCCTGCGCGGCGGCCGCGATGCGGGCGGCCGAGTCCGCGATGCCGGCGCTGGCGCTGTCGGCCAGCCTGACCGCCAGCCCCTCGCGCCAGACGCGCTCCAGATCGGCCAGGGTGACGGCGCCGGGGGTGAGGATCAGGTCAGACATGCTTGCCTCCGAGGATGCGGGCGTAAAGCGGGTTGAAGCCGATGCGATAGGACAGCTCGGCCGGGTGGGCGATGTCCCAGACCGCGAGGTCGGCGCGCAGCCCGGGCGCGATGCGGCCGCGATCCGCCAGGCCCAGCGCGCGCGCCGCGTTCAGCGTGACCCCGCGCAGGCATTCGGCGGGGGTCATGCGAAACAGCGTCGCGCCCATGTTCATGGTCAGCAGGATCGAGGTCAGCGGCGAAGTGCCGGGATTGCAATCGGTGGCCAGCGCGATGGCCACGCCGGCATCGCGCAGCGCCTGCATGGGCGGCAGTTGCGTCTCGCGCAGGGTATAGAAGGCACCGGGCAGCAGCACCGCCACGGTGCCGTGTTCGGCCATGGCACCGATGCCGTCCGCGCCGAGGAATTCCAGATGGTCGGCCGAGATCGCCCCGTGCCGCGCCGCCATCGCCGCGCCGCCCAGATCGGACAGTTGCTCGGCATGCAGCTTGACCGGCAGGTCCAGCCGGGCGGCATGGGCGAAGATGCGCGCCATCTCGGCCACGGAAAAGGCGATGCCCTCGCAGAACCCGTCCACGGCGTCGATCAGCCCCTCGGCATGGGCGCGGTCCATGCCGGCGATCACCACCTCGGCGATATAGGCGTCGCGGCGGTCGCGGTATTCCGGCGGCAGGGCATGGGCGGCCAGCCAGGTGGTGACCACGTTCACCGGGCGCCGGCGGCCGATCTCGCGCGCCACGCGCAGCATCTTCAGCTCGGTCTCCACGTCCAGCCCATAGCCGGACTTGATTTCCAGCGTGGTGACGCCCTCGGCCAGAAGGTGGTCGACACGGGGCAGCGCGCGCGCCAGCAGCGTGGCCTCGTCGGCGGCGCGGGTGTCGCGGACGCTGGACAGGATGCCGCCGCCGGCGCGGGCGATCTCCTCATAGCTGGCGCCTTCCAGCCGCATCTCGAACTCGCGGGCGCGGTCGCCGCCGAACACGATATGGGTGTGGCAGTCGATCAGCCCCGGCGTCACCACCCGCCCGCCGAGGTCGTGCGATTCGCCCCCCGCATAGGCGTCCGGCGGGTCCGAATCGGCCCCGACCCAGGCGACGCGCCCGTCCCGGATCGCGATGGCCTGGTCCGGGACGACCCGATAACCGGCTGAATCCGCGTCCATCTCGACGATCTTGGCGTTGCGCAGGATCTGCATGGCGGCGTGGCTCCTTCACGGAAGGGATTGGGGCGACCTCGATATGTCTAGCGTTAAATTCCATCTATGTCCAAACTTATTTTTATGTTATGTCTGCTCTTGTTCTGAATGCATGAGGGCTGTGATGACTGTGATCTGGGCGGAGCAGGCGCTGTTGCCGATGGGTTGGGCCGATGCGGTGCGGGTGGAGCTGGGCGCGGACGGGCGCATCGCCGGCGTGGCGGCGGGGGCCGCGCCCGAGGGCCGGCGCGTCGGCCTGCTGCTGCCGGCGATGGCGAACCTGCATTCCCATGCCTTCCAGCGCGCCATGGCCGGGTTGTCGGAATCGCGCGGCGACCAGCCCCGCGACAGTTTCTGGACCTGGCGGCGGATCATGTTCCGCTTTCTGGACCAGCTGACCCCCGAGGATGTCGAGGCCATCGCCGCGCTGGTGCAGATGGAGATGCTGGAGGCCGGCTATGCCACCAATGTCGAGTTCCACTATCTGCATCACCAGCCGGGTGGCGCGGCCTATGATGACCCGGCTGAGATGGCCGCCCGTATTGTAGCGGCGGCGGCGCGCAGCGGCATCGGGCTGACGCTGCTGCCGGTGCATTACCAGTTCGGCGGGCTGGACCGCCGGCCGCTGGGGCCGGGGCAGGCGCGCTTCGGCACCACGCCCGAGGAATTCGCGCGGCTGCTCAAGGCCGCCGAATCGGCGCTGTCGGCGCTGCCGCCCGATGCCGGCATCGGCGTGGCGCCGCATTCGCTGCGCGCGGTCTCGCCCGAGGCGCTGGCGCTCTGCGCCGGGCTGCGCCCCGACCGCCCGCTACATATGCACCTGGCCGAGCAGATCCCCGAGATCGAGGAGGTGCAGGCCGCCACCGGCCGGCGCCCGGTGGAATGGCTGCTGGACCACCAGCCGCCGGACCGGCGCTGGACGCTGATCCACCTGACCCACATGACCCCGGACGAAACCGCCCGCCTTGCCGCCACCGGCGCCACCGCCGGCCTGTGCCCGATCACCGAGGCCAGCCTGGGCGACGGCATCTTCAACGGCACCCTGTGGCGGCAGGCGGGCGGGCGGCTGGGTTTCGGCTCGGACAGCAATATCCGCATCAGCCTGGCCGAGGAGCTGCGCGGGCTGGAATATAGCCAGCGCCTGCGCGACCGCGGCCGCGCGATCCTGGCCGAGGCCGGGCGCTCGACCGGGCGGGTGCTCTATGAGGCCGGGCTGGACGGCGGCGCCACGGCGGCGGGGCGCGCGACCGGCGCCATCGCGCCGGGGCTGTGGGGCGACCTGCTGGGCGTGGACACCGACAATCCGGTGATGGTCGGGCGGCGCGGCGATACGGCGCTGGACAGCCTGGTCTTTGCCGGCGGCGACGGGCTGGCGACGGATGTCTGGGCCGCCGGCCGCCATGTGGTCGCCGATGGCCGCCATATTGCGCGCGACCGGATCGTCGCGGATTATATGGCCTGTATCAGGCGATTGCAGGACAGGCTGTGAACGACACCCGCATCAGGACCCCCTCCAAGGCGCAGGCGATCGAGGCCGAGGTCCGCCGTCGCATCGTCGAGCGCGAATGGCGTCAGGGCCAGCGCATCCCCGACGAGGCCGACCTGGCGGTCGAGTTCGAGGCCGCGCGCTCGACCGTGAACAAGGCCCTGCAACGCCTGGCCGATGACGGGCTGCTGGACCGCCGCCGCCGCGCCGGCACGCGGGTGGCGGTGGACCCGGTGCGCAAGGCCACCTTCACCATCTCCATCGTGCGCGAGCAGGTCGAGCAGGCCGGCATGGCCTACAGCCACCGCGTCGTGGCCCAGCGCCGCGCCCCGGTGCCGGAGGAGATCGCCGCCCGGCTGGGCATCGCGCCCGGCGCGGTGCTGCTGCATATGCGCGCGCTGCATTACGGCGACGGCCGGCCCTTCCAGCTGGAGGACCGCTGGCTGAACACCGCCGCCGTGCGCGGGCTGGAGCATGCCGATTTCTGGCAGCTGAACGCCAATGAATGGCTGGTCCGCAACACCCCCTATCTGCGCGGCGAGATGAGCTTTTCGGCCGAAAACGCCAGCCGGCGGGACGCGCGGCTGCTGCAGACCCAGGTCGGGCAGGCGCTGCTGGTGCTGCGCCGCAGCACCTGGAACGATCTCGGCCCGATCACGACGGTGCGCGTCGCCTATCCGCCCGGGCACGAGATGACGACCGAAAGGGTAAGCGATTGACGATATGGCATTATCCGGCGGATGCGCGGCAATTCCGCCCCTGGAAGAACGGCGGCGGCCAGACGGCCGAGGTCGCGGTGATGCCTCCGGACGCGGGGTTCGACGATTTCGACTGGCGGATCAGCACGGCGCGGGTCGCGCAATCGGGTCCGTTTTCGGTCTTTCCGGGCGTGGACCGGGTGCTGGCGGTGATCGAGGGCGGCGCGATGGAGTTGCGCGTCGCCGGCCGCCCCCGGCATCTGGATGCGGGCTCCGACCCCTTCGCCTTCCCCGGCGACATCCCGGTTGAGGCCATGCTGGCGGGTCCCGCGCTGCTGGATTTCAACGTGATGGTGCGCCGCCCGTTGCGGGCGCGGGTGCGCCGTAGGCCGCTGGCCGCGACGGCGGAGAACGGCGCCTGCGCGCATCTTGCGCTGCTGCTTGAGGATGCCGGCGGATTGCGGCGGCTGGACCTGGTGGATTTTCTGGCAGCGCCGCAAGAGGTGCGCGCGGCGCTGGCGGGTGCCGTGGCGCTCGACGTGGTGATCCGGCGCTGATTTCGGATCAAGGGCTGGCAGGGAGGCCGGGCCGGCCAGCGTTCGCGCGCGGGGCACCCGCTTCGACGTGCGCCGCGACGGCCCCGGCACCACGGTCACGCTGGAGGAGGGCGCGGTCGAGGTGGCCTCGCCCGCCGCCGCCGGCGCCCAGCGGCTGGAGCCGGGCCAGCAGCTGCGGCTGGAGGAGCGGCGCGAGGCCGTGCTGAGTCATGTCGATCCCGACCAGCCCGTCGACTGGCGGCAGGGCAGCATCGT
>JBDHSR010000302.1:0-4547 GCA_039808305.1 Gemmobacter sp.
CCCGCCCCGCGACGATGCCGGGCGGAACCTGTTGCTCGCCGGCGCGCAAAATGTGACAGAGGAGGGGCGCGGAACTTCGGCTGGAGGAGAGATTGGCCAGCGCGGGTATCTGGGCGAGCCTTCCAGGCGGCATAGGGCTTTTCCTGCTCGGGATGCAGATGATGACCGCCGGGCTCACCCGGGCGGCGGGGCCGGCGCTGCGCAACGGGCTGGCGACGGCGACGCGCTCGCGGTTCCGGGCCTTTCTGGTGGGCACCGGGATCACGGCGCTGGTGCAATCCTCCAGCGCGGTGACGGTGGCGAGCATCGGCTTCGCCAATGCCGGTCTCGCGGGATTCGCCGATCTGGTCTGGGTCATCTACGGCACCAGCCTCGGCAATACGATGACCGGCTGGATCGTGGCGCTCATGGGCGCGCGGTTCAGCATCGGGGCGCTGGCCCTGCCGCTGCTGGGCCTCGGGATGATCGCGCGCATGGCGGCGCGGCGCAGCGACAGGATCACCGGCGCGGGCGAGGCCATCGCCGGCTTCGGCGCCTTCTTCCTCGGGATCGGCACCTTGCAGGGCGCCTTCGCCGAGCTGACGCCGCAGATCCTCGGCCTGACCGAGGGGCTTTCCGGCCAGCCCTGGCAACGCGCGGCCTTCGTGGCGATCGGCTTCGGGCTCACGCTGCTCACCCAGTCCTCCAGCGCCACGATCGCCCTCCTGCTGAGCGCGGTGGCCGGCGGCGCGCTCGGCTTCGAGCCGGCGGCGGCGATGGTGATCGGGGCCAGCGTCGGCACCACCTCCACCGCGGTCTTCGCCGCCCTCGGGGCGACCAGCGCCGCCAAGCGGGTGGCGGCCAGCCATGTCGGCTTCAACCTGATCACCGGGCTGATCGCCTGGCTGCTGCTTCCGTGGCTCGGCGCCCTCTGCCGGTTCCTGGCCGGCGGCAATCCGGTGCCGGCCCTCGCGATCTTCCATTCGCTCATCATGCTGATCGGCGCGCTGGCGATGATCCCGCTGACGCCCTGGCTGATCCGGCTGCTGTCGCGCAGGTTCCGCGCGGCGGAGACCCGGGCCGACCTGCCGCATTACATCGACGACACGCTGAGCGCGGTGCCGGATCTGGCGCTGCGGGCGCTGGCGCTGGAAATCGCCCGGCTTCTGGGCGAGAGCTTCGCGCTGGCGCAGGAGCGGCTGCGCGCGGCGCCGGTGGACGAGGCCGCCCATGCCGCGCTGGCCCGGCTCGGCCAGGAGGTGCGCGGCCGGCTGGAGGCGGTGGGCCGCCATCAACTGCCGCCCGAGGCGGTCGAGGCGATGTCGGACGGGATCCGGCTGCTGATCTATCTCGACGATCTGGCGCGGGAGCTGCGCGATCTGGCCGAGCCGCCGCCGCCGCCGGTGGCGGCGCTGGCGCCGACCTCCTTCGCGCTGCTCGAACTGGCGGCGAAAGAGGCGTGCAGCCTGTTGCCGGACGCCGCCGCGCTCGGGCATCTGGAGGGGCAGGTGGCCGAAAGCCGCAACGCCTATGAGGCGATCAAGACGCTGTTGCTGACCGCCACCGCGCGGGGCGAGCTTCCCTTCGCGGTCTCGGAGGCGGCGCTGACCCATGCGCGCGGGCTGTGGGATCTGGCGGTGCTGGGCGTGAAGATGAACCGGATTTTCCTGCCCTGGTTCGGCCGCGAGGAGATTTCCGGCCGGTCGCGCCCGGCCGGCTAGGCGGGGCGGGGCGGCGGCGCGGCCATGAGGCGCCGCCCTCCGGCGCGGCGGGTTTCGCCAAGGGGGCGCAAGCCTTGGGAAATGCCGATCCGGTTCAGAGGAAGTCGAAATCCCGGGCGCGCAGGTCGGAAAGGGCAACCTCCTCCAGCACGATCCGGTCGCCCTGGCCGAGGTCGATCACCGTATGCGCGCCGCGCTGCACCGCCGCCGCCCGGACGGCGGCGAAATCCGCCAGCAGCGTGTGGTCGAGCACCACGAGATCGCCGCTGCCGGGCCGGAAATCGGTGATGCGGTCCTGCCCGAAGCCGCGCTGGCCGAAGACGAAGCTGTCCTTCCCGGCGCCGCCGGTCAGGATGTCGTCGCCCGCGCCGCCGGTCAGCGTGTCGCGTCCCGCTCCGCCGCCCAGCCGGTCGTCGCCGGCGCCGCCGTCCAGCCGGTCATGCTCCGTGCCGCCCGCCAGCATGTCCCGGCCCTTGCCGCCCGCCAGCACGTCGTTGCCCGCGCCGCCCGACAGGCTGTCGGCGCCGTCGCCGCCATCGAGGCTGTCCTTGCCCTTGCCGCCCTCCAGCGTGTCGGCCCCGGCCAGCCCGTCGAGCCGGTTGGCCTTGCCGTCGCCGCCGAGGTCGTCGGCCCTCGCCGATCCGGTCAGGTTCTCGATCGAGACATAGCTGTCGCCCGCCGCGTCGCCGCGATTGCGCGACGGATCGGCGAGGCTCGCGGTCACCGCCTTGGCGGCGCCCTGATAGCTCGCCGTGTCCGAACCCGCGCCGCCCTCCAGCCGGTCGCCGCCCGCGCCGCCGATGAGCGTATCGTCCCCCTTGCCGCCGAGAAGCGTATCGGCGCCGGCCTCGCCGGACAGCCGGTCATTGCCGCCGACGCCCTCCAGCCGGTCATTGCCGGCGCGGCCGTAAAGGCTGTCGGCCTTGCCGGTGCCCAGCAGGTGATCGGCCCCCGCCGTGCCGCGCGCGACGCCGGTGACCCGCACCGTCAGCACCGCCTCGTCGCTGCCGCCATTGCCGTCCGACACCGTATAGACGAAGCGGTCGGTCACCGTCCGGCCGACGGCCAGCGGCGCGGCGAGATCGGCGGTGTAGACATAGCTGCCATCGGCCTTCAGCAGCAGCGTGCCGTGCCGCCCGGCCAGCGCCTTGCCCGGCGCGCCGCCCTCCAGCCCGGTGACGCTCAGCGCGTCGCCATCGGCATCGCTGTCGGCGCCCGCCGCGTCCGAGATCACGTTGCCGCGCACCTTGCCGAACAGATCGACCGCGGCGCTGTCGTCCTGCGCGACCGGCGCCGCGTTCTGCGCCCCCTCCGGGCGGAAGATCCGCTGGAACACGCCCGCCTCGCTGCCGTCCTGCCCGTCCGAGGTCCAGGTGGCGACGAAGCCGCCATCCTCCAGCGCGGCCAGCTTCACCCAGTATTGCGCCCCCGCGCGGGTGGAGTTCAGGAAGATCGGATTGCCGTCCTTGCTGCCGTCGGCGTTGTAGATCTGCGCCGCGATGTCGTTTTCCGTGCCCTTGTGCGTCCAGGCGACGACCCAGCCGCCGCCCTTGAGTGCGACGGTCTGGTGGAAGGCCGGGGTGCCGGAGGAGAAGATCGCCTCGGCCGCGCCAAGGCTCTTGCCGGCGGCGTCATAGGCGCGCTGGTGCAGGCTCGGGCTTTGATAGGCGCCGGTTTCCCAGACCACGACCCAGCCGCCGCCGTCCAGCGCGGTGATGCGGGCGTTGGAATGCGCCTCGGAAAAGACGGTCTGCACCCCGCCGCCCTGACCGGCCTTGTAGACCCGCTGAAGCAGGTTCACCCCGTCGTTCCAGATGATCACCCAGCCGCCGCCGTCCAGCCCGGCCACGGCATTGCCGCCCTGATTGCCTTCGGTCGCGGTATTGACGCGGCCCGAACCGATCCGGCTGCCGGCCGCGTTGTAAGCCTCGTAATAGACGTCGTTGTCGGCGTTCGGATATTGGTAGACATTGACCCAGGTCGCCACCCAGCCGCCGCCGTCGAGCGCCGCGACCCGAAGCTGCGCCTCGCCGAGATCCGTCTCGTGGATCGGGTCGATGCGGATTTCGCCCGATGTCGGCGTCCCGCTGGCATTGTAACTGCGGTGATAGAGGCGATGGGCGCCGAAGGGCGTGCCGTCCTCCTCCTGCGAGATCCAGTAGACCACCCAGCCGCCATTCGCCAGCGGGGCCAGCACGGGGTCCTGCTGGCCGAGATCGGTGGCGATGTTGACCTGCCGCTCGCCGCCGAGGCGCGTGCCGTCGGCGCGATAGGCCTGCTGGTAGACGCCGGCATATTCGCCATCCTGATCCCAGGAGGTCCAGGACACCACCCAGCCGCCGTTGGACAGCGCGATGGTCTGGGTGTTGAACTGCCCCGATCCGGTGGTGGTCAGGCTCTGGCTGTTGGTGGTGTGGGAATTGACCCGCTCCTCCTTGCCCACCGCCACGCCATCCGCATCGTAGCGTTGCTGGTAGACGCCGTGCCAATCGCCGTCCTGCCCGACCGAGTTCCAGACGACGACCCAGCCGCCATCGGCGAGCGTCAGGATGCGCTGATAATTCTGCGCGCCGGCGGTGTGGGTGTTGACCTGGGTTTCCGTTTCGGGGGTGAAGGGCATTGTCGGGGCCTCCGTAATGGTGCGACCGGCGGCGCGGCGGCGAACATGCGAGCATTCTGAAAACTGCCTCAGGATCGGCCGGAGGGCGCGGCGAGTCAACCTTTTCGGGGCTCAGCCGGGGAAGCACCGATCCAGGATCGGCTCCGCCGCACCGGCGCCGAGGGCGCCCGCCACCCGGCCGCGCGCCCCGGCCAGCCGGGTCCGGGCGAACGCCTCCGCCAGCGGCG
>JBDHSR010000303.1:0-4539 GCA_039808305.1 Gemmobacter sp.
GCCCCGGCGCGAAGCCATCGGGGCGGAGGCCGAGGCCGCCGTCTCCGACCCGCCGCAGCCCGCGCCGCCTCTGCCGCCGCCGCCGCCCGATCCGGTGCCCGAGGCCAACGATCTGGTCGAGGTCACCGCCGGCCAGACCCTGCCGCCGGCGCGGCTGCCGGACATGATCGCCTCGCCGCAGGGCAGCCTGCCGCTGGTGCGCGACCCCGCCACGCCTTCGCCCGAACCCCCGGCCACAGAAATCACCATGTCGGTGGAAGGCGCCGAGGAAACCTCGGCCGATCCCAATGCCGAGGCCGCGCTTGCCTCGGTGGAGGAGGCCGTCTGCACCCCCGCGCCCGACCTGCCCCCCGGCAGCGCCGAGGGCGCGGTGATCGCGGACCTGCCCGCCCCGCCGCGCCCCCAACTGCCGCCGATGATGTCGAACATCATGCGCGAGGTCATCGCCCGGCTGCTGGCCGATCCGCGCGCGCAGGCGCAGCCGATCCTGACCGCCGCGCGCGAGGCTGCCTATCCCGACGGCGTGCTGGCCCGGGTCTATCCCGATATCGCCGCCGACAGCCTCGACGGCATCACGGAACGGCTGTCCGAGGCCCTGCGCGCCGTGGCCACGGATGCCGGCATCGCGGCGGACGACCTGAACGCCGCCGTCGCCGCCCGGCAGGAGGTCGTCCGGCGCGAGGCCGAGGCCGCCGAGGCCGCGATCTCCGATTCCGGCGAGACCGAGACCGGCGGTATCTGCGAGGAAGGCGGGCAGGAACAGGCCGAGGTCGAGGCCGCCGAGGATGCCCAGACCACCCGTGCCGAGGCCGTGGTGGCCGGTGCGGCGGGCGAGGCCAGCCCCGCCGTCATCGACGCCGCCCGCGACCGGCAGGTCCGCAAGATCAACCGCCGCGTCGGTGCGATCCGCTTCGACTATGAACAGGCCAGGCTGCGCCAGCATGCCGCCATCGACCGTGCCCGCGCCCTGCAGGTCCGCGCCTATGACCAGACAGCGGCCGACGATCAGGCCGCCATCGACGCGGCGCAGCCCGATGGCGGGCTGAACGCGGCTCTGGCCAAGGGCGCGGTGCGCAACTGGGCCAACGACTCCAGGCGCGGCCTCGACCGCGAGGTCATCGCGCTGAAGGCCACGGCCACCCGCGCGGCGGAGGATTTCCGCACCGCCACCCGCACCGCCGGCGAGACCGCCACCGGGCAGGTCCGCGACTGGGCCGATGCGCAGAAGGGGCGGACGCAAACCTGGTGGGACCGCCTCTGGGCGCTGTTCACCGACTGGCAGCAGCAGGCGCAGGTCGAGGCCGAGGAATGGTCGGAACTCCGCGCCGGCGAGGCCCGCGACGCCACCGTGCAGAACATGGGCCTGCTGTCGAATTTCGTCGAAAGCCAGGGCGAGGATGTCGATCTGGAGACCAGCGCCGCCTTTGCGCAGCTGACCGAGGAGCAGCAGGCGGTGGTGCGGGCCTATTACGCCTCGCCCCCCGGCAACCGCGATTCGCTGGGCGCGGTGGCCGCCGGGTTGCGCCACCGGCTGGCGGGCGAGCAGCGGCAGGTGCTGGTCGAGCAGATGCAGCGCGAGGTGCTGGCCAAGCCCGACAGCGAGGCCGAGAACCTCGAACAGATCGGGCAGGCCGAAAGCGCCGGCTTTTCCGCCGCCCGCATCGGGGATGAGCTTTATCAGGCCATGTTCGGCGGCGTCACCGGCTGGGGCACCGACGAGGAACGGATCTATTCCAACCTCACCGGCCTGACCCCGGTGCAGGGCAAGGCGGTGCGGGCGATGTATGCCGTCGACCATCCCGGCCGCAATCTGGACGCTGATCTGGAAAGCGAGCTGGACGAGGACAACGCCCTGATCCGCGCGCAGGCGGCGCTGGCCGGCGATGTGGTGATGGAGACGGTGGGCGCGCTGAACGAGGCTATGGCCGGTCTCGGCACCGACGAGGCCACCATCATGCGCATGCTGCGCGGCAAGACAGCCGAGCAGCGCGCCGCCATCGTCGAGGCCTATCGCCGCCAATACGGCGTGGATCTGGATGCGGAGCTGCGCGACGAACTGAGCAGCCACGACCTGGAGCGCGCCGAGGCGCTGATGGAGGGCGACACCGCCCGCGCCGATGCCGTGGCGCTGGACCAGGCCATGCATGGCGGCATCATCAGCTGGGGTACGGACGAGGAGGCCATCGAGGCCGTCTATACCGACATCCGCAACGATGTCTCCGGCCAGCAGGTGATGGGCGAGGACGGGCGCATGCGCCCGATGACCCAGGCCGAGATGGAGGCCGAGGTCGCCCGTCGCAACCTGGATGTCGAGGCCAGCTATAACGACCGCTACGGCAGCCCGGACGATCAGGGCAGCGCGCTGCGCGCCGCCTATCGCGACGAGCTGAGCGGGCCTGACCTCGATCTGGCCATGGCGCTGGCCGACAACGATCTGGTCGCCGCCGACGCCGCCCGGCTGGAGCGCGAGCGGCAGGCCCTCGTCTATGCCGATGACGATGCCATCAACGCCGTGCTGGAAAACCAGTATGCGCGGGCGCTGGATGCCCTGCAGCGCGACCCGGAGCGGCGGCGCGAGCGGCAGGAATTGCAGGACCGTGCCCGCCGCGAGGGCTGGGACCCCTACCAACTGGCCGATGCCGAGCGCGCGCTGGACCGGCGGATGGAGGAGGACGCCCGTGCCGGCGCGACCGCGAACATGCGGGCGCTGGAAGCCCGTTACGACCAGACATACTCCCGCTGGGGCAGCGGCGGCATGCGGGTGCTGATCGAGTTCAACATGTCCGGCACCGACCGCGAGCGGGCGCGGGCGCTGGCCACGCAGGGCTCGCTGACCCGGGCGCAGCGCATCGACTTCGCCACCCGCGGCGCCGGCACCGACGAGGCCGAGTTCCGCCGCGCCACCGCCGGCCTGACCGCGGACGAGATCGCCGACCTGAACCGCGACCTTGCCGCGCTGGGCCGCCCCAGCGTGCAGGAGATCGCACGGGATGAGCTTTCGGGCCGCGACGCCTTCGACATGGAGATGACGCTGCGCGGCGTGCCGCAATCGGCCGAGGAGGAGATGGCGCAGGCCCGCGACCGCACCAATTGGGAGCTGCGCAACTCGCCCATTACCTCCGAAAGCCGCGACGTGCTGACCCGCCGTCTGGCGCGGATGGAGCATCAATACGCCACCATCAACGACCCCGACGCGCCGGAGGCCGAGCGCGCCCGCGCGCTGGCCCAGTTCCGCGCCCGCGCCACCGGCATCCAGTCGGGGGTGGAAAGCTTCCGCGCCGATGTGGATGCGATCACCGACGCGGTGGCGACCACCCTGTCCATCGCCGCCGCCATCGCGGTGACCATCGCCACCGGCGGCATTGCCGGCGCGGTGCTGGGCGCGCTGGCCGCCGCCGCGATGGGCATGATGACCAAGGCCGCGCTGAAGGGCGCTGCCTACGGGGTCGAGGATATGGCCGTTGACGCCATCGTCGGCGTGATCGACGCGGCGGCGGCGGCCGCGACCTTCGGCATCGGCAATGCCCTGCTGCGGGTGGCCAAGGAAGGCGGCAGCCGCTTCACCGGCCTTGCCGCCTCGCGGCTGGCGCAGACCCTGGCGCGGGGGGCGGCCAGCGGCTCGCGCATGCAGCGCATGCTGGCGCTGGGCGTGGCGGAGGGGATCGAGGGCGCGGCCGGTGCGCTGCCCTCGGCCCTGGCCGGCAGCATGCTGGACGATAAGACCTGGGAGAGTGGCAACCCGCTGATGACCATCGTCTCGGCCACGCTGGTCCAGACCGGGATGGGGTTCGGGGTCAGCGGGACGATGGCGGCCTTCCGGGGCATCCGGGCGCCGCATCTCGACCCGCCGCGCCCCACCGGCGATCTGCTGGCGCATCGCGGCACGCCCACCGACCGGCTGGCGGCGTGGCGGGCGCACAAGGCGCAGAACCCCGACGCCAGCATGCGCGACTTCCTGCGCCAGTTCGACACGGCGGTGGCCGACCGGCTGGCCGCGCAATCGGCCGACGCCGCCACCCAGCGGGCATTGCGCGGCGAGTTGCTGTCGGGCCTGCCGCCGCAAAGCCGCGCGCGCTTTGCCGATATGCGCATCGAGGTGGTGGCGGATGTGGACTTCAAACGCTTCACCGGCTCGGACAGCGGTAATGCGGTGACGATCATCCGCGACGGCAAGCCGATGGTGATCCTGCGCGATGGCGCCCCCCTGCATGTGCTGCGCGAGGAGGGCATCCACCTGCAACAGATCGCCGACCCCGACCTGGGCCGGCTGGCGCGGCGGCTGGACGAGCGGCGGCTGGCCAACTGGGATCGCATGACGCTGGCCGAGAAGATGGAGCTTTATTCCGTCAAGCTGGAACTGGAGATCGACGCGCAGCGCAAGCTGATCAAGGGGCTGGAGGTCGAGCCGCCGGGCCTGACGCCGGCGCAGGCGGGTGCGCTGGCCGATCAGGCGGAGGCGGCCCGGCGCAGCCTGCGCATCCTTCAGGAAAGGGCGGACGAGATCGCGGGCTTTTCGCCCATGGACCGCATCATGATGGC
>JBDHSR010000304.1:0-4520 GCA_039808305.1 Gemmobacter sp.
GGCCGCTCGCCGCGCGGCTGGCCCTCGGGCCGGCTCTCGCGGCCCTGCCCCTCGCGGCGCGGGCCGCGATGGTCGTGGCGCGGGCGCGGCGCCCAGGTGAAGGTGTAGAACGCCTCCATCTCCGGCGCGGGCGATTCGGCGCCTTCGGCCGGCGCCTCCTCCGGCACCGGGGCGAGGACCGAGACCTCCTCGGGGATCGGCGCGGTGCTGCCTTCGGGCGCGGCGGCGGGCGGCTCGGGCTTGCGGACCTTCGCCCGCTCGCCCTTCTCGGCCTTGTAGCCGAGGCCGCCCATCAGATCGGCGAACTGCTCGAGCGTCATGCCGGTGATCGACAGCATGTCGGGCGTCGCCTCGAAGCCGGCGCGGCTGTCCTTGGCGCGCAGCAGATCCGCCAGACGTTCCAGCATGTCGATGCGGATCGCCCGCGCGCCCGCCGGGCGATAGCCGGCCAGCGTGTAATGCTCCTTCGGCACGTCGGGAATATTGGGGATGGTCACCAGGCCGGGCGGCGGGCTTTCGGGAAACTCCTGAAGACCCTTGGCCAGCGACCACAGCACCAGTCGCAGCCGGGTCGGCGCGGGTTTCAGCAGAAGCGGCAGGAAGATGGTGTATTGCCCGAACCGCACGCCATGCTTGCGCAGCGAGGAGCGCGCCTCCTGATCCAGCGCCTTCACGTCGTCGGCGACCGACTCGCGGGTGACGAGCCCCAGCCCCTCGACCAGCCGGAAGGCGAAGCCGCGCGCCAGCCCTTGCAGGTTCTCGTCGCGGCCGAGCGCCAGCAGCGGCTCGAACAGCGCCGCCACCTTGCGGTCGATGAAATGCTGGAGCCGGCGGCGCACCTTCTCGGTCACGTCGAACCCGGCCTCCTCGTCGACAAAAGCCTCGACCGTGGGCTTCATCGCCTCGGCCCCCGCCACCAGCTTGCCCACCGCCGAGCCGCCCCACATCAGGCCGCCCTGTTCGGTGAAATCCATCTCGGTATCGGGCGAGTTGTAGAAGCGGTCGGCCCGGAGGTGGAATTCGGGGCGCAGCGCCTCATAGGCGGCCTGCCGCAGGAGCCGCGCCTCGTCGCCGGTCGCCGAGGCGTCCTGACGGAAGCGGAATCCTTCCAGACGGCCGACGAACTCGCCCTCCACCGTCACTTCACCCTTGTCATTCACCTCAGCCACAAGGCTCTCCTTCTGTTTCAACCGGCGCATCAGCACGCTCGTGCGCCGGTCGACAAATCGTTGGGTCAGCCGCGCGTGCAACGCATCCGACAGGCGGTCTTCTACAGCGCGCGTCTCGTCGCGCCAATGGGATTCATCCTCGACCCAGCCCTTGCGTTGCGCAACGTAGGTCCAGGTGCGGATATAGGCCAGCCGTTTCGAGATGGCGTCAATATCCCCGTCGCTGCGGTCGATGCGCGCGACCGCCTTCGCCATCCAGTCGGCGGGGATGCGCCCATCGCGCAGGAAGCCGAACAGCCGGTGCAGAAGCTGCACATGGTCGTCCCCGGTGGTGGAGCGGAAATCCGGGATGCGGCAGACATCCCAGAGCAGCCTCACCGCCTGCGGCCCGCGCAGCCGGTCGTGAAGATCGGGCATCTGCGCCAGCGCCTTCAGCGCCAGCAGATCGTCGGCCTCGCGGGTGCGGGTCAGCCATTCGTTGCCGGTGGGTTGTTCGAGCGAGGCGACCAGCCGCTCGGCGGAGCCGAAATCCAGCGCGCCGTTGCGCCACATCAGCTTCCTGACCGGGGCGAAGCGGTGCTCCTCGATCGCCGCCACCAGATCCTCGTCGAGGGGGGGCGCCTCGCCGGTCACGCCGAAGGTGCCCGGCTCCAGATGCCGCCCGGCGCGGCCGGCGATCTGGCCCAGCTCGTGCGGGAACAAGGGCCGCATCCGCCGCCCGTCGAACTTGTGGGTGGCCGAGAAGGCCACATGCTTGATGTCGAGGTTCAGCCCCATGCCGATGGCGTCGGTCGCCACCAGATAATCCACGTCGCCATTCTGGTAGAGCGCGACCTGCGCGTTGCGGGTGCGCGGGCTGAGCGCCCCCATCACCACCGCGCAGCCGCCCTTCTGCCGCCGGATCAGCTCGGCGATGGCATAGACGTCATCGACCGAAAACCCGACGATGGCCGAGCGCGCCGGCATCCGGCTGATCTTCTTCGATCCGGTATAGGTCAGGGTCGAGAACCGCTCGCGCCGCACGAATTGCGTCTGCGGGATCAGGGCCGCGATGGCCGGCCGCATGGAATCGGAGCCGAGGAACATCGTCTCCACCAGCCCGCGCGCATGCAGCAGCCGGTCGGTGAAGACATGGCCGCGGTCCGGGTCGCCGCAAAGCTGGATCTCGTCCACCGCCACGAAATCGGCGCCGATGTCGGTCGGCATCGCCTCGACGGTGCAGACCCAATACTGGGTCCGCTCCGGCACGATGCGTTCCTCGCCGGTCACCAGCGCCACGACCGAAGGCCCGCGCGCCTTCACGATGCGGTCATAGACCTCGCGCGCCAGCAGCCGCAGCGGGAAGCCGATCACGCCGGTGCGGTGGCCCAACATGCGGTCGATGGCGTAATGGGTCTTGCCGGTGTTCGTCGGCCCGAGAACCGCCGTCACCTTCGAGTTGAAAGCCATGATCCCGCCGCTTCAGATGTCCTGCCCGGCGATTTCGGCCTCCAGGCGCTTCACCGCCTCCAATACCGCCTGCATATGCGGATGTATAGCGAGCGCGGCGCGATAGACCTCCAGCGCCTGCGGCTTGCGGTCGAGCTGTTCGAGAATCGCCCCGAACCCGGCCAGCGCGCCGAAATGCCGGGGATTGAGCGCCAGCGCATGTTCCAGATCCGCGACCGACTGGCCGTAGCGGCCGGCATGGAACCAGACCGTCGCCCGCGCGTTCCAGCCCTCGGCGAAATCCGGCGCGTGGTCGGTCAGCGCGGTCAGGTGATCCAGCGCCGCCTCGATGTCGCCCTGATCCATCGCGGTGCGCCCGCGATCGAGCAGCAGATCCATCGCAGCGGAGCCGGAATGCGACCACAGCCGCCAGATGTCGTTCTCGATCACCCCCGCGCGCTCGGCATCGGCGGTCTTCAGCTCGCCCAGCAGCCGATCCACCGCCGCCGCCTCCTCGGCCGCGACGGTCTGCGCCGCAGCGTCATCCGCCCCCAGAAGCAGAAATGCCGCAACGACAAGATTGAGAACTGCGCCGGTCGCTTTCATATCTTCACTCTATCGCAACCTTGGCGGAATGCCATAACCCGGTGGTCACATTGCGCTGATGCGCGCATCGGCCGGAAGCACAGGAGAAAACGGATGAGCGACGTGATAACGAAAGCGGTCGAGGCGCTGTCTGGGAAAGTGGCGGAATTCGACGGCGTGGCGAAATTCGTCATCCCCGGCGAGGGCGCCATCATGATCGACGGCAACGGCGTGCGCGCCGGCGACGACGAGGCCGAGGTGACGCTGACCGCCGAGGCCGAGGTGTTCCGCGCCATCCTCGAAGGCGAGATGAACCCGACCGCCGCCTTCATGACCGGCAAGCTGAAGATCGACGGCGACATGGGGCTGGCGATGCGGCTGGGCGCCACGCTGTCCTGACGGCGCCGGCCGCGCGACCCGCGCCGCGCTCCGGCGCGGGGCTTGCTCACGCCGCAGCACCCATCGCGCGCAACGCCATCGCCGCATAGGCGGCCTCGACCTCGGCCCGGCCGAGCCGGCCGCCCTCGCGATACCAGTTGGTCACCCCGGTCAGCATGGCGATCAGCGCCAGCGTGGCGAGCTTGCTGTCGGGCAGGGTGAACAGCCCCGCCTGCGCCCCCGCCCGCAGGATCGCCTCCAGCGCGTCCTCGTAGCGGCGGCGCAACCCCTCGATCACCGCGAAATTCGCCGGCTCCAGGTTGCGCAGCTCCATATAGGCGACGAAGACCGCCTCCGGCCGGTCGATGTGATAGCCGACATGGAAGCGCGCGAACTGGTCGAGCCGCGCCACCGGCCCCTCGACCGGCGGCAGCGCCGCCAGCGCCGCCAGCAGCGCCTCCAGATGCTCGCGCATCAGATCGGCCAGCAGGCTCTGCTTGTCGGGCGTGTAGAGATAGAGCGCGCCAGCCTGCACCCCCACCTCGGCGGCGATCTGCCGCATCGAGACGGCGGCATAGCCGTGGCGCGCGAACAGCCGCTCGGCCGCCGCGCGGATGCGCGGGCCGGTGATTTCGGAATGCGAGCCGGTCTTGCGTGCCATGCCCCCCTGTCTATCTGAACGCCCGTTCAGTTCAACCCCGCCCCTCCCGCCTTGCCGAGAGCGCCCCGCCCGCCTATGGTCCGCCGGATGCCCCTTGCGCCCCGAGATCCGATGCCGCGCGCCCTTGCCGCCCTCGCCTGCTGCCTCGCCCTCGCGGGTTGCCTCGACATGCCGGAACTGGCGCGGCCGCCCGCGCCGCCCGCCGGCCCGCCGCCGCGGATCCTGCCCCTCGACACCCTGCTGGCCGGCACGGCGCCGGAGGATCCCGCCGCCGTCGCCCCGCCGCCGCTCGCCGCCCG
>JBDHSR010000305.1:0-4439 GCA_039808305.1 Gemmobacter sp.
TGGCGGATAGGGTGGGATTCGAACCCACGGATGCTTGCACATCGGCGGTTTTCAAGACCGCTGCCTTAAACCACTCGGCCACCTATCCGGCGTGCCCCGTCCGCTGGCGCGCGGGGTCGGTTCGCTTCCGCCTGTTACCATGGCCGGGCCCGATTGCAAGGGTTCAGGCGCGGTAGGTGGCGGCGGTGCGGGCGATCTCCTCGTAGATGCCGGACAGCAGGTTCAGGGTGCGGGTGGCGTCCTGGAGCCGCTCGGCGAAGCCGGGCAGCGAGGCGATGGCCTCGATCAGCAGGCGGCGGCGCAGCTCGCCGTAATCGTCGGTCACCTTGCGGCCGAGTTCGGTCACCTCGTAGGTCACCCCGGCGCGGCCGGCGCCGCGGCGGATCACCAGACCCGCGCCGATCAGCTTGCGCAGGCTGTACTGCATGTTCGGCACATCGTCGCGGTTGGTCAGCCGCGCCAGCTCCTTCAGCGTCTTCGGCCGCTCGTTCATGCGGATGACGTGGAGCATGGCGTTCTCCGGCCCGGTCGCCGCCACTTCCGACACCGAGGCCAGGCATTCCGACTGCCAGCGGCCGAATCCCTCGAAGGCGCGCATCAGCGCGAATTCCAGCTCCACGGTGTCGATCTCGACCGGGCTTTGCGCCAGATGCCAGCGGCGGTCGAACTGCGCCGCCCCCGCATCGCCTTGAGCCGTCTCGGTTTTCCGCGTCATCGCCCCTCCGGTTCCGTCCTGCGAGCATCACCCGTCAAACCCGTTGACGCAACGCGATTTTACGATAGACTTTCAATCATAAAATAAATCGAAAACTCCACTCCAACAGGGAAACGCACCATGCAGGACCACCCGATGCTCTCGGGCGACAAGTTTCGTCTGGGCACCTTCGCCACCAACTGCTCGTCGGGCATGACGCCGACGAAAATCCCCGAACGCTGGGTCAACAGCTGGGAGAACAACCTGGCGCTGGCGAAGATGCTGGACGATGCCGGGATCGACTTCATGCTGCCGATCGCCCGCTGGGTCGGCTATGGCGGCGAGACCGATTTCCACGGCAGCGTGCTGGAGACGATGACCTGGGCGGCGGGCCTCCTGGGCGCCACGAAGAACATCTCGATCTTCGCCACCATCCACACCACGGCCAATCACCCGGTGGTCATCGCCAAGCAGATCGCCACCATCGACCAGATCGGCAAGGGGCGCGCCGGGCTCAACATCGTCGCGGGCTGGAACAAGCCGGAATACGAGGCGCTCGGCCTCGATCTGCCGGACGACCACGAAACCCGCTACGGCTATGCGCAGGAATGGTTCGACTATGTGCGCAAGCTCTGGACCGAGCCGGATTACTTCGACTGGAGCGGCAAGTATTTCAAGGGCAAGCGGATCAAGAGCGATCCGCAGCCGCTGCGCCATGCGGTGCCGATCTTCAATGCCGCGGGCTCCAAGGAGGGCCGCGACTTCGCGGTGAACAACGCCGATTACCTGTTCACCCCGGCCATCGACCTCGAACGGTCGAAGACCGAGATCACCGATCTGAAGGCGCAGGGGCCGCCGCCAAGGGGCGCAAGGTGGGCGTGCTGACCTTCAGCCATGTGATCTGCCGCCCGACCGAGGCCGAGGCGAAGGAATACGCCCATTACACCGCGGTGGAAAACGACGATACCGGCGCGGTGGACAATCTGGTCAACCTGCTTTTCGCCCATGCGCAGAGCTTCCCGCATGACCTGCTGAAGGAGATCAAGCTCCAGATGGCGATGGGCCATGGCGGCTTCCCGCTGATCGGCACGCCGGATCAGGTGGCGGCGGGCATCATCCGGCTGCACGAGACGGGCTTCGCCGGGACCACGCTGTCCTTCGTCGATTACGTCAAGGAATTCCCCTATTTCCGCGACGAGGTTCTGCCGCGTCTGGAAAAGGCCGGGATCCGCTGATCCCGTCTCGGAGACAGAGAAAGGCCCGGCCATCGCGCCGGGCCTTTCTCTTGGCCGCTCCGGGCTGTTGCGGCCCGGAACCGGCCGGAAGGCGCCCCGCTCACTCCGCCGCGGTGCGCACCGAGGGGTTGTTCGGATGCGAGGTCCAGTTGGCGTAATCCCCCACCGGCCGGCCGGTGCGCGGATCCACCTGCCCCTTCGGCATCCGCACCATGGTGATGCAATTCTCCACCGGGCAGACATTGACGCAGAGGTTGCAGGCCACGCAATCCTCGTCCTTCACCCGGAAGCTGCGGTCGGGCCCCATCTCGATCGCCTGATGCGAGGTATCCTCGCAGGCGATGTAGCAGCGGCCGCATTTGATGCAATCGGCCTGGCTGATCTGCGCCTTGGTGACGTAATTGAGGTTCAGATACTGCCAGTCGGTGACATTGGGCACCGCGCGGCCCACCAGTTCCGAGGTATCGGCAAAGCCCTTGCGGTCCATATAGTCCGACAGGCCCGAGATCATCTCCTGCACCACCTTGAAGCCATAGGTCATGGCGGCGGTGCAGACCTGCACATTGCCGGCGCCGAGCGCCATGAACTCCGCCGCGTCGCGCCATGTCGTCACCCCGCCGATGCCGGAGATCGGCATTCCGTGGGTTTCGGGCGAGCGGGCGATCTCGGCCACCATGTTCAGCGCGATGGGCTTCACCGCCGGGCCGCAATAGCCGCCATGGGTGCCCTTGCCGTCGATGGTCGGCTCCGGCGCGAAATCGTCGAGATCGACGCTGGTGATCGAATTGATGGTGTTGATGAGGCTCACCGCATCGGCGCCGCCGCGCTTCGCGGCCTCGGCCGGTTTGCGCACATCGGTGATGTTGGGGGTCAGCTTCACGATGCAGGGCATGCGCGAGTGCGTCTTGACCCAGCGCGTCACCATCTCGATATATTCCGGCACCTGCCCCACGGCCGAGCCCATGCCGCGTTCGGCCATGCCATGCGGGCAGCCGAAATTCAGCTCCACCCCGTCGGCGCCAGTATCCTCGATGCGATGCAGGATGTCGCGCCAGCTCTCCTCGTCGCAGGGCACCATCAGGCTGATGATCAGCGCCCGGTCGGGCCAGTCGCGCTTCACCTGCTTGATCTCGCGCAGGTTCACCTCCAGCGGCCGGTCGGTGATGAGCTCGATATTGTTCAGCCCCAGCAACCGCCGGTCCGCCCCCCAGATCGCGCCGTAGCGCGGGCCGGAGACATTGACCACCGGCGGCCCTTCGGAGCCGAGCGTCTTCCAGACCACGCCGCCCCAGCCCGCCTCATAGGCGCGGCGCACATTGACCTCCTTGTCGGTGGGCGGCGCCGAAGCCAGCCAGAACGGGTTGGGGGATTTGATGCCGATGAAATTCGTCGCGAGATTGGCCATTCTGCTATCTCCTGTCGCGCTGCGGTGGGATCGCGGGCGGCCCGCGACCCGGCAATCCTGTTCAGAGGGCGGCAACCGGCCGCACCGCGGCCAGCACCGCATGGATCTCCTCCGCCGCGTCGCGGCCCTCGGCCACGGCGGTGACCGTCAGATCCTCGCCGCCGAGCGCGCAATCGCCGCCGCACCAGAGCTTCGGCGCCGGATGGCGCGGCAGCTTGCCCGCAACGACCGCGATCCCCTCCGGCACCCCGGCGAGGGTCTGGCCGATGGCCTTGAACACCTGATCGGCCTTGAGGGTGAAGGTCTCGGCCGAAAGCCGCAGCCCCTCGGGCGTCTCCTCGGTATAGGCGAACTCCACCGCCTCGGCGCGGCCCGCGCCGGTCACCCGCAGGGGGGCGGCGCCATGGACGATGCGCACCCCGGTCTGCGTGGCGTGCTCCTGCTCATGGCCGGAGGCGCTCATCTTCTCGCGGCCCCGGCGATAGACGATGGTCACGGTCTCGGCCCCCAGCAGCTTCGACTGCACGGCGGCGTCCACCGCCGTCATGCCGCCGCCGATCACCACCACGTCGCGGCCCACCGGCACCGTGGCGCGATCCGCCGCCTGCCGCAGATCGGCGATGAACTCGACCGCATCGCGCACGCCCGGCAGATCCTCGCCCTCGGCGCGCAACGCGTTCACCCCGGCCAGCCCGATGCCGAGGAACACCGCGTCATGGTCCCGCATCAGATCGCCCAGCGCCACGTCGCGGCCCAGCGCGACACCGTTCTTCACCGAGATGCCGCCGATCTTCAGCAGCCAGTCCACCTCGCGCTGCGCGAAATCATCGGTCGCCTTGTAGGTGGCGATGCCGTATTCGTTGAGACCGCCGGGCTTCGGCCGGCGCTCGAACACCACCGCCTCATGCCCCTTCAGCGCCAGCCGATGCGCGCAGGCCAGCCCGGACGGCCCCGCCCCCACCACCGCCACCCGCTTGCCGGTCGGCGCCGCGCGGGTGAAGGGATGGATGCCCTTCGCCATCAACGTATCGGTGGCGAAGCGTTGCAGCCGGCCGATCTCCACCGGCTTGCCCTCCGCCGCCTCGCGCACGCAGGCCTCCTCGCA
>JBDHSR010000306.1:0-4438 GCA_039808305.1 Gemmobacter sp.
CATGGCGCGGGCATAGAGCACCTGAAGCTCGAACTTGCCCATGTCCTTCAGCACGGCGCGCGAGCGCAATTCCATCATCACGGCGAGCGCCGGGATCTCCCACAGCATGACCTCGGGCCAGCGGCCTTCGAAGGTGAGCTCGTATTGCCCGTCGCGCTTTTCCAGATGATAGGCCGGCAGGCGCAGCCCCTCGAACCATTCCATGAAATCCGGGCGGAACATCTGGCGCTTGCCGTAGAAGGTATTGCCGCGCAGCCAGGTGCTTTCGCCGCGCGACAGGCCGAGGCCGCGCACATGGTCAAGCTGTTCCCGCAATTCCCCTTCGTCGATCAGGTCGCCCAGCCGCACCGATTTCGTGCGGTTGATCAGGCTGAACACCACATTCGTGTCCGGCCGGTTGCGGAAGATCGACTGGCACATCAACAGCTTGTAGAAATCCGTGTCGATCAGCGACCGCACGATCGGGTCGATCTTCCAGTTATGATTGTGAACCCGCGTGGCGATGTCGACCATCCGGCGCCTCCCTTTGCCCCATGCTTACGTCATCGCCGGGGCCGGGGTCAAAGCCGATGGCCGGAGCGGGCGGCGCGCGGGAGGCGATCCGCGACAGCAGCGCGTAAAGATCGCCGCGCCGGATCGGCTTTGCAAGCCGTCCGTTCATGCCCGCCTCGATCAGCGCCGCGGCATGATCGCCATCCGAGAAGGCGGTGAGCGCGTGGATCGGACAGGCGGGCAGCCCCAGCCGCGCCTCATGCGCGCGGATCGCCCGCGTCGCCTCCATCCCGTCCATCTCGGGCATGGAGACATCCATCAGCACCAGATCGGGCGGGGCGGCGACATAGCGCTCCACCGCCTCGCGCCCGTCGCTCGCCTCGATCACCCGCGCCACGCTGCGTTCCAGAAGCTTGCGCGCGATCAGCAGGTTGGTGCGGTTGTCCTCGGCCAGCAGCACCGTGAGCCCGGTGCGCGGCGCCTCGGCCACGGGGTCAGGCGCCGTCACCGCCCCCGGCAGGCAGCGCCGCAGCCGCAGCAGCACGGTGAAGACCGAGCCCCGCCCCGGCTCCGAGCGCAGCGTGATGTCGCCGCCCATCTGCCGCGCCAGCATCCGCGAGATGGTCAGCCCCAGCCCGGTGCCGCCGAACCGGCGCGAGATCGTGCTGTCGGCCTGGGTGAAACTGTCGAAGACGGTGGCGATCCGCTCCGGCCGGATGCCGATGCCGGTATCGGCGATGGCGATGCGCAAGAGATCCTCCTGCGGGCCGGCATCGCGGGCGAGCCCGATCTCGACCGAGCCCGCTTCGGTGAATTTCACCGCATTGCCGAGCAGGTTGAGCAGGATCTGCCGCAGCCGCCCGGCATCGCCCAGATGGCGGGGAAAGCCCGCCTCCGCCGCGAAGGACAGCGCCAGCCCCTTCTTCTGCGCCGAGGGCCGGATCAGCTTCACCGCCCCCGCGATCACCTCGGGCACCGAAAGCGGCTCGGCCAGCAGATCCGCCTTGCCGGCCTGCAATTTCGACAGATCCAGCACATCGTTGATGATGGTCAGCAGCGCCTGCCCCGATTCGATGATCGTGTCGACATATTGCCGTTGCTGCGGCCCCAGTCTGGTGTCGCCCAGAAGCTCCGCCACCCCGATCACCCCGTTCAGCGGCGTGCGGATCTCGTGACTCATCGTGGCGAGGAATTGCGATTTCGCCTGCGCCGCCGCCTCCGCCGCCGCGCGAGCGGCGGCAAGCTCGGCGGCATGGGCGCGCGCCTCGGTCACGTCGCGCTCCAGCGCGATGAAAAGCTCGGGGCGGCCCTGCGCGTCGAAGACCGGGCTCATCGAGATGTCCATCCAGATCCGCCTGCCGTCCTTGGTGCGGTTCAGCAATTCCAGCCGCAGCGGCCGCCCCTCCGCCTGCGCCGCCCGCAGCCGCGCCAGATCGTCGCGCGAGGTTTCCGGCGCGTCGAGCAGTTCCGACGGGCTGTGCCCCACCGCCTCGTCGAAGCGATAGCCGGTGATCCGGCTGAAGGCGGCGTTCACCCATTCGATCCGGCCATCGGCGCCGGTGAAGACCACGCTGTCGGAGGCGTGCTGCGCCACCAGCGCGAGGCGCTGCGATTGCCGGGCGCTGGCCGCCAGCGCCTGCTGCGACCGGCTGAGCGCCAGTTGCTCGTCGAGCAGCGCCCGCTCGAACCGATAGCGCTCGCGATGTCCCTTCTCCACCGCCCGGATGAACAGCAGCGCGCTGTAGCCCAGCAGCATCAGCGACAGGATGAGGAACAGCCCGCCGCGCCCTATGCCCGGCACCAGTTCCGCCAGCATGCCGGCGGCGGCGAGGCCATAGATGCCCAGCCGCAGCCGCCCGCCTTCCGGGAAGTGATGGCGCACCAGCCCGGCATTGGTCACCGCCGCCATCAGGAAGACCGAGGCGAAGAAGCGCGCCTCGATCAAGGGGATGAAATGCCAGCAGATATGGACGCAGGCGGCGATGGTCAGCGCCTGCGCCGCCGCCGTCAGCGCGGCCAGCCGGCGCAGCGGCTCGGGCACCGCCTCGCTCCATCGGCGCAGGATCAGGCGCAGCAGCAGGCAATCGGCGGCCTCGCCGGTCAGCGCGAGCAGCAGGCTCGCCGGAGCCATCCAGCCGGAACCGAGCAGGCCGATCACCGCCGCGCCGATCAGCGTCATGCTCTGACGCATGGCGAAGCTGCGCACCCGACCGCGCGCATAGCGCAGGAACAGCCCGTCGCGGCTGTTCCGCCTGATGAAGTCATCCCGCGCCGCCGCGACCGATCCGCCCATGCCACCCCGCCCTTTCGCCGGGCAGGTTAGGCGCGAAGGCTTAACGGAAGGTGATCAGAGCAGCGAGACGCCCGCCGCCCGCATCTGGCCGAGGGCGGCCTCCAGCGAGCCGTCGAGGTCGATGCCCCGGCAGGCGCCCAGCTTCACCGCCACCTCGAAGCCCAGCCGCGCCGCGTCCAGCGCCGAATAGGCGACGCAGAAATCGGTGGCGAGACCGGCGAGCATCAGCCGCCGCACCCCGCGCGTGCGCAGATAGCCCTCCAGCCCGGTCGGCGTGCTGCGGTCGTTCTCGAAGAACGCGGAATAGCTGTCGATCGCCGGGCGGAAGCCCTTGCGGATCACCATATCCGCCGCGTCCGCGTTCAGCGCCGGATGGAAGGCGGCGCCCGCGCTGCCCTGCACGCAATGGCGCGGCCAGAGCACCTGCGGGCCGTAGGCCATCCCGATCACCGAGAACGGCGCGGCGCCGGGATGGTTGTCGGCGAAGCTCGCATGGTCGGCGGGGTGCCAGTCCTGCGTCAGCACCCGCACCGGATAGTCGGCCAGAAGCGCGTTCACCTCGGGCAGGATCGCGTCGCCTTCGGCCACCGCCAAAGCGCCGCCGGGGCAGAAATCGTTCTGCACGTCGATCACGATCAGGGCTTCGTCATCCGGGCGCATGGCAACCTCCGCGTTACCCCTTGGCTAAGGCCGGGAGGGCGATGCGTCAATGCCGCGCTTGCATCGGCGGCGCCGGCGCGGCAGATGCGGAAGGATGATCACCATCGCCGCGCTTTACCACTTCACCCGTTTCCCTGACCCCGCCGCCCTGCGCGCGCCCCTTCTGGCGCTGGCCGAGGCGGAGGGGGTGCGCGGCTCGCTCCTGCTCGCCGCCGAGGGGATCAACGGCACCATCGCCGGGCCGCGTCCGGGCATCGACGCCATGCTGGCGGCGATCCGCGCCCTGCCGGGCTGCGGCGATCTGGAGCATAAGGAAAGCCATGCCGACACCATGCCCTTCGGCCGCATGAAGGTGCGGCTGAAGCGCGAGATCGTCAGCATGGGCCAGCCCGATGTCGATCCGCGCGCCCGCGTCGGCCATTACGTCGCGCCCGGGGACTGGAACGCGCTGATCGCCGACCCCGATGTGGCGGTGATCGACACCCGCAACGATTACGAGGTCGCCATCGGCACCTTCCGCGGCGCCATCGACCCCGGCACCCGCAGCTTCCGCGACTTCCCCGCCTGGTGGGAGGCCAATCGCGACCGCTTCCACAACAAGCGCATCGCCATGTTCTGCACCGGCGGCATCCGCTGCGAGAAATCGACCAATTACCTGCTCGGGCAGGGGGTGGAGCAGGTCTTCCACCTCAAGGGCGGCATCCTGAAATATCTGGAGGAGGTGCCGGAGGCCGAAAGCCTCTGGGACGGCCAGTGCTATGTGTTCGACCAGCGGGTGAGCGTGGGGCACGGGCTGGCGCCGGGCGATTACGGCACCTGCCACGCCTGCCGCCGGCCGCTGAGCCGGGAGGACCGGCAACACCCGGATTACGAGGAAGGGGTGCAATGCGCCCGCTGCGCCGGGGAATATTCCGACGCCGACCGGGCGCGCTTCCGCGAGCGGATGCGCCAGATGGCGCTGGCCGAAAAGCGCGGGCAAAGGCATCTGGGCCA
>JBDHSR010000307.1:0-4358 GCA_039808305.1 Gemmobacter sp.
GGGGGGAGATTCGCCGGAGCGGCGGGATTCCGCCGGAGGACGGCGAGCAGCAGCCACGAGATGTCGTTTTTTTTCCAGTTTCCTGCGGAGAATAGCCGAGGATGCTTCGGAGTTCATCGGAAACGACGCCGGGCTGCGGATTCGCGACCGGGCGGTTGAGGATGGACAAGACATGTCGCGGCGAGTCCCCGCAGAAGGGCCGTGCCGCCGCACGATGCCAATGACACAAGGGAGTGGATCGACATGAAACGACTGATCGGCACATTGACGCTGGGCACCGCCCTGGCCGGCTTCGCCGGCGCCGCCTCGGCCGAGGGCTGCGGCAGCCTGACCATCGCCAGCATGAACTGGCAGAGCGCCGAGCTCGCCGCCGCGCTGGACGCCTTCATCCTGAACAACGGCTACGGCTGCTCGGCCGAGGTCATCCAGGGCGACACCGTGCCCACCATCACCTCGATGGTCGAGAAGGGCCAGCCCGAGATCGCGCCGGAAGGCTGGGTCGATCTGGTGCCGGAAGTCATCCAGTCGGGCCTCTCCGAAGGCAAGATCGTGGTCACCGGCGACATCCTGTCGGATGGCGCGGTGCAGGGCTGGTGGATCCCGAAATACATCGCCGACGCCAATCCCGACCTCAAGACCATCGACGACGTGCTGAAGCACCCGGAGCTGTTCCCCGATCCGGAGGACGCCGCGAAGGGCGCGGTGTTCAACGGCCCGCAGGGCTGGGGCGGCACCGTGGTGACGACGCAGCTCTACAAGGCCTTCGGGGCCGAGGCGGCGGGCTTCACCCTGGTCGATACCGGCTCGGCGGCGGGCCTCGACGGCTCCATCGCGCGCGCCTACGAACAGCAGAAGGGCTGGGTCGGCTATTACTGGGCGCCGACCGCGCTGCTCGGCAAATACGAGATGGTGAAGCTCGACCATGGCGTCGCGCTCGACATGGACGAGTGGAAGTCCTGCACCTCCAACGCCGAATGCGCCGAGCCGAAGAAGAACGACTGGCCGAAGGACAAGGTGCAGACCGTGGTCGCCAAGACCTTCGCCGACGCCGCCCCGGCCGAGGTGATGGACTACCTCGGCAAGCGTTCCTGGACCAACGCCACCGTGAACGGCGTCATGGCCTGGATGACCGACAACCAGGCCACCGGCGAGGATGGCGCCAAGCACTTCCTCCAGGAGAACGAGGATCTGTGGCTGAACTGGGTCACCCCGGAAGCCGCCGAGAAGATCAAGGCCGCGCTCTGATCCGCGCCTGAGCCTGCCGGGCGGCGCGCCATCCCGCGCGCCGCCCGCTGTTTACGGCATCCTGCTGCCCTCCCTCACAGAAAGCTGCGCATGGACTGGCTGACCAAGTTCCCCCAGATGGATACCGCGTTGCTGCGCGAGTTGAACAAGAGCATCGACACCGCCTTCCGCGGCTTCACCCGCGCCTGGGGCGACACGATCGAGGGCTTCTTCGAGCCGCTGCGGCTCTTCCTCGTGCATTCCGAACAATTCATGACCCGCACGCCGTGGATCGTGATCTTCCTCATGATCGTGGCGATCGCCTGGCTCGGCACGCGGAACTGGAAGATCACCGGCGGCGCGGCGATCATCCTGCTGCTGATCGGCTATTTCGGCATGTGGGAAGACACGATGAAGACCATCTCGATGATCTTCGTCTGCACGGTGATCTCGCTGGTCGTCGGCATCCCGCTCGGCATCGCCATGGCGCGCTGGAACCGGATGCAGGCCGTCGTGAACCCGATCCTCGATGTCATGCAGACCATGCCGAGCTTCGTCTACCTGATCCCGGTCGTGATGCTTCTGGGCATCGGCAAGGTGCCGGGTCTGATCGCGGTGGTGATCTACGCCATGCCGCCGATCATCCGGCTGACCAATCTCGGCATCCGCCTGGTCGACAAGGACATGCTGGAGGCGGCGGACGCCTTCGGCTCCTCGAACTGGCAGAAGCTGAAGAACGTGCAGCTTCCGCTGGCGCTGCCCACCATCATGGCGGGGATCAACCAGACCATCATGATGGCGCTGGCCATGGTGGTGATCGCCTCGATGATCGGGGTGCAGGGGCTGGGCCAGCCGGTGTTGCGCGCGATCTCCAACCAGTATTTCTCGCTCGGCATGTTCAACGGCTTCGCCATCGTCGGCATCGCCATCATCTTCGACCGCGTGAGCCAGGCTTTCGGCAAGCGTCTGCAAAAGCATAGCGAGGTGGTCCATGGCTGAGCCGATCGCGATCGAGATCCGCAATCTCTACAAGATCTTCGGCCCCGAGGCCGTGGCGCTGATGCCGCGCGTGCGCGACGGCATGACCAAGACCGAGCTGAACGAGAAGCACGGCCATGTCCTCGGGTTGAACAACATCAACCTGACGATGCCGGCCGGCCAGATCCAGGTCATCATGGGCCTGTCGGGCTCCGGCAAGTCCACGCTGATCCGCCATGTCAACCGGCTGATCGACCCCACGGCGGGCGAGGTTCTGGCCGGCGGCGAGGATGTGGTGAAGATGTCGCCCGAGGCGCTGCGCGAATTCCGCCGCCACAAGACGGCGATGGTGTTCCAGAAATTCGCGCTGCTGCCCAACCGCACCGTGCTGGAGAACACCGCCTACGGGCTGGAGATCCAGGGGATCGACAGGGCCAAGCGGATCGACACCGCGATGCGCTGGATCGAGCGGGTGGGGCTGAAGGGCTTCGAGAAAAAGTATCCCAACCAGCTTTCGGGCGGGATGCAGCAGCGCGTCGGCCTCGCGCGGGCGCTGTCGAACGACGCGCCGATCCTCCTGATGGACGAGGCCTATTCGGCGCTCGACCCGCTGATCCGGGTCGACATGCAGACCGTGCTGCTCGATCTCCAGAAGGAGATCCGCAAGACCGTGGTCTTCATCACCCACGATCTCGACGAGGCGCTGCGGCTGGGCGATTCCATCGCCATCCTGCGCGATGGCGAGATCATCCAGAGCGGCACCAGCCAGGACATCGTGCTGCGCCCGGCGGATGCCTATATCGAGAACTTCGTGCGCGAGGTGAACCGGGGCCGGGTGATCCGCGCCGATGCGGCGATGGAGCCGGTTTCGGGCGCGGCGCCGGAGGCTTCGGTGGCGGGCGACGCCTCGCTGGAGGATGTGGCGCGGCTGATGGCCGACCGCCGGGTGACCCGGGTGGCGGTGACCGATGCCTCGGGCGTGCCGGCGGGGATGCTGGTGATGGAAAACGTCATGGCCGCCATGACCAATCGCGGCGGTCACTGATCGCCGGTATCGGGAAAGCGACGCGGGCGCCCGTGGAGGGCGCCCGCGTCTTTCTTTTTCTGCGCGGTCCGCCTCTGCGCGATCCGCCCATCGGGGTGGCAATGCCGGGATGCCGGTTTGGCCTCGACCCGACGCCGGCCGGGAGGAGAAGGGGTATCGCCATCGCGGCGCTGCGGCCCGGGGCCGCGCCACGGAAATCCGGAGCGTCCCTCGCCTGAGGGGGGATGTGGTTCCTCGGCGGGAGGTGGGTGTCGCCCGCCTGTGGCGTCTCCGTGCCGGTATCAGGGCGGCCGATGGTTTTTGCGCGTCGCCCCCGCCGTCGGCGGCTTGACGGAGGGCGGGGCGGTCATTAGGCGCTGCACCCGGTGACGGAGGCGGCAATGAACGACGAACCCCAGCCCGAGCGGCGCAACTTCTATGGCCGGGTGCATGGCAAGACGCTGCGCGCCAGCCAGAAGCAGTATCTGGCCGAGGATCTCGGCCGGGTCCGGCTGGCCGGGGTCGGCCGCGAGGAGAATCCGGGGCGCGCGGGGCTCGACCCGGTGGCGCTGGCGGATGGGCGGCCGCTCTGGCTGGAGGTCGGCTTCGGCGGCGGCGAGCATCTGGTGCATATGGCGGCGCGCTACCCCGAGGTGTTCCTGATCGGCTGCGAGCCCTTCGTGAACGGGGTGGCGATGCTCCTTGGCAAGATCCGGCAGGCGGGGGTGGAGAACCTGCGCATCCATCCCGGCGATGTGCGCGACCTGTTCGACGTGCTGCCCGATGCCTGCCTGTCGAAGGCCTTCCTCAACTATCCCGACCCCTGGCCCAAGGCGCGCCATCACCGGCGGCGCTTCGTGACGCCGGGCTATCTGGGCGAACTGGCGCGGGTGATGAAGCCCGGCGCCGAGTTCCGGGTGGCGACCGACATTCCCGATTACGTCCGCCAGACCCTGGAGGAGGTGCCGCCGGCCGGGTTCGAGCTGGTGTCGCAGGCGGGCGAGGGCGGGGCCTGGGCGGACTGGCTTTCCACCCGCTACGAGCAGAAGGCGCTGCGCGAGGGGCGGGCGCCGCATTACCTGACCTTCCGGCGCGGGGAGGGTGGGGCGGCTGCGCCCTGATCGGGGATCGG
>JBDHSR010000308.1:0-4356 GCA_039808305.1 Gemmobacter sp.
CCGCCGCCGCCATGCGGGATGGCGAAGGTCTTGTGCAGGTTCAGGTGGCTCACATCGCCGCCGATCTCGCCGGGTTTCACCAGCCCGACCATGGCGTTCATGTTCGCCCCGTCGATATAGACCTGCCCGCCATGCTCATGGGTGATGCGGCAGATCTCGCGCACCGTCTCCTCGAACACGCCATGGGTCGAGGGATAGGTGATCATGCAGGCCGCGAGGTTCCCGCCGGCCTCGGCGGCGCGGGCGCGGAAATCCTCCACATCCACGTCGCCATTGGGCGAGGATTTCACCACCACCACCTTCATCCCCGCCATCTGCGCCGAGGCCGGGTTGGTGCCATGCGCCGAAACCGGGATCAGGCAGACATCGCGATGCCCCTCGCCGCGCGCCCGGTGATAGGCCTGGATGGTCAGGAGCCCGGCATATTCCCCCTGCGCGCCGCTATTGGGCTGCATCGAGAAGGCGTCATAGCCGGTGATCTCACAAAGCTTCACCGAAAGATCGGCGATGGCCTCGTGATAGCCCGCCGCCTGGTCGGCCGGCACGAAGGGGTGCAGGCTGGAAAACTCCGGCCAGGTGATCGGCATCATCTCGGCCGCCGCGTTCAGCTTCATCGTGCAGGAGCCGAGCGGGATCATCGCCCGGTCGAGCGCGAGGTCGCGGTCCGACAGCCGCCGCATGTAGCGCATCATCTCGGATTCCGCGCGGTTCATGTGGAAGACCGGATGCGTCAGCACCTCGGAGTTGCGCAGCATCGCCTCGGGGAAGCCGAGATCGGCGCCGGCGGGCGGCGCGTCATGGATGCCGAAGGCGCGCAGCACGCGGGCCAGCACCGCCTCGTCGGTGGTCTCGTCAAGGCTGATGCCGACATGGTGCAGCCCGACCTTGCGGAAGTTCAGCCCCTCGGCCCGCGCGGCGGCCAGAATCCCGGCCTGCCCGACGCCGACATTGACGGTGATCGTGTCGAAGAAATGCTTCTGCGGCAGTTGCGCCCCGGCCTCGCGCAGCGCCCGCGCCAGCCGCACGGTGTAGGAATGCACCCGCTCGGCGATGGCGCGCAGGCCCGTCGGCCCGTGGAACACCGCATACATCGAGGCCATGACGGCCAGCAGCGCCTGCGCGGTGCAGACGTTGGAGGTGGCCTTCTCGCGCCGGATATGCTGCTCGCGGGTCTGGAGGCTCAGCCGGTAGGCCTTGTTGCCCCGCGCGTCGATGGACACGCCGACGATCCGCCCCGGCATCGAGCGTTTCATGTCGTCGCGGCAGGACATGAAGGCGGCGTGCGGGCCGCCATAGCCCATCGGCACGCCGAAGCGCTGCGCCGAGCCGACCGCGATGTCGGCCCCCATCTCGCCCGGCGCCTTCAGCATCATCAGCGCCAGCAGGTCGGTCGCCACCACCGCCACCGCCTTCGCGGCATGGAGCCGGTCGATCCAGGGTTCCAGATCGCGCACATCGCCCCAGGTGCCGGGATATTGGAAGATCGCGCCGAACACCTTCTCCGGCTCCAGATGCAGCGGATCGTCGACGATGATGTCGATCCCCACCGCCTGCGCGCGGGTGCGGATCACCGCGATGGTCTGCGGATGGCAATGCTCGTCGACGAAGAAGGCGCGCGCCTTGGATTTCGCCACCCGCTCGGCCATCGCCATCGCCTCGGCCGCCGCCGTCGCCTCGTCGAGCAGGCTGGCATTGGCCACCGGCAGCCCGGTCAGATCGGCCACCATGGTCTGATAGTTCAGCAACGCCTCCAGCCGGCCCTGCGCGATTTCCGGCTGATAGGGGGTATAGGCGGTATACCAGGCCGGGTTTTCCAGGATGTTGCGCTGGATCGCCGGCGGGGTGACGGTGCCGTAATAGCCCTGCCCGATCAGGCTGGTCATCACCCGGTTCTTCGCCGCCACCTCGCGCAGCTTCGCAAGCAGCGCATGTTCCGACAAGGGCGCCCAGCCCAGCGGGCTTTCCTGCCGGATGCTGGCCGGGATCGTCTCGTCGATCAGCGCGTCGAGCGAGGGCACGCCCACCGCCTTCAGCATCTCCGCCATCTCGGCGGGGGACGGGCCGATATGGCGGCGATTGGCGAAATCGTAGGGGTCGTAATCGGTCGGAGTGAAGGTCATCGGGATGCTCCTCTGTCCGCATGGGACAGGATGTTGATCAGATTGCCTGCCGGATCGCGCAGGAAGAAGCGGCGCACGCCCCAGGGCTCGTCGGCCGGGCCGTAGACGACCGGGGCCTCAAGCCGCCGCGCGGCCGCGAGAACCGCGTCGAGATCGTCCACCTCGACCGAAACCGCGGGCAGGGGCGCGCCAAGGCCGCCCCCGGCCGCAAGGCTCAGTTGCACCGGGCCGGGCGCGGGCGCCGCGACCGAGGCGATCCAGCCATGGTCCATCACCGGATCGAGCCCGAGAAGCGCGTGGTAGAATGCCGCCAGCGCCTGCGGATCGTCGCAGGCAAGGTTCGGCACGATGCGGCGGACGGTCATGACAGGATCCGGCGGTTCGGCGGAAGGAGGGGCGCGCCAGCCGCGCCCGCCCCTGCGGAAAGCTCCGGCCTCAGCCGATCAGCTCCTTGTATTCGGCCTCGTCCATGAACTGGTCGAGCACCGAGAGATCGTCGAGCTTCATCTTGAAGAACCAGGCCGCGCCCAGCGGGTCCTCGTTCACCAGGCCCGGATTGTCGGCCAGCGTCTCGTTCACCGCGACGATCTCGCCCTCGACCGGGGCGAGGATGTCGGAGGCGGCCTTGACGCTCTCGATCACGCAGACCTCGTCGCCCGCCGCCACCTGGCCGCCGGGCTCGGGCAGTTCGACGAAGACCACATCGCCCAGCGCCTCGGCCGCGTGTTCGGTGATGCCCACCACCACGAGGTCGCCCTCGACGCGCAGCCATTCATGTTCCTTGGTGTATTTCATGCCTTGGTTTCCCCGTCAGCGTTTATAGGTGGTGGAATGGAAGGGCAGCGCCGCCACGGTCACCGGCAGCCGCTTGCCGCGCACCTCGCCCTCCAGCGCGGTGCCGATCCCGGCGAAGGCGCGGGGGACATAGCCCATGGCGATGGGCGCCTCGACCGAAGGGCCGAACCCGCCCGAGGTGATGCGGCCCAGGGGCGTGCCGTCGGGGGCGGAAAGCTCCACCCCCTCGCGCATCGGCGCCCGCCCCTCGGGGCGCAGGCCGACGCGCAGCCGCTCCGGCCCCTCGGCCAGCTCGCGCAGGATGCGCGCGGCGCCGGGAAAGCCGCCCTCGCGCGCGCCGCCCGCCCGGCGGGCCTTCTGGATCGCCCAGGAGAGCCCCGCCTCGACCGGGCTCGTGGTCTCGTCGATGTCATGGCCGTAAAGGCAGAGCCCGGCCTCCAGCCGCAGACTGTCGCGCGCGCCGAGGCCGATCGGCGCGACCTCCGGCATGGCGAGCAGGGCGCGCGCCAGCCCCTCGGCGCCGCCCTCCGGCACCGAGATCTCGAACCCGTCCTCGCCGGTATAGCCCGAGCGGCTGATCCAGAGCTCGCCGAACAGCGTGGCAACCTGCGCCACATCCATGAAGCGCATCGCCGCCGCCTGCGGCACCAGCCGCGCCAGCGCCGCCTCGGCCTGAGGCCCCTGCAAGGCGAAAAGCGCCCGGTCGGTCACCGCGATCACCTCGGTCTGGCGCAGATGCGCCCGCATATGGGCGATGTCCGCCGCCTTGCAGGCCGCGTTCACCACGACATAGAGGTGATCGCCGCGATTGGCGAACATCAGATCGTCCAGAATCCCGCCGCTCTCGCTGGTGAAGAGGCCATAGCGCTGCCGTCCCTCGGCCAGCCCCGCCACATCGACCGGCATCAGCGCCTCGAACTCGGCCGCCGTGGCGGCGTAGCCGGCCCTGGGCCGCAGGATCACCTGCCCCATATGGCTCACGTCGAACAGCCCCGCCGCCGCGCGGCAGTGCAGATGTTCCTTCATCACGCCGAGGGGATATTGCACGGGCATCTCATATCCCGCGAAGGGCACCATCCTGCCCCCGAGCTCCACATGCAGATCATGCAGAGGCAAACGCTCCAGGCCGCTCACGCGCGCCTCCTTCCGCCGGAACACCGGCACCAAGCGGGCAGGCCAACCCCTGCGCCCCGGTGCCCCCTCTGTCCCCACCCGCGACGGGCGCCTGAGATCGTTATCCCTTCGGCGGGCGCGGCGCGCCTCTCTCCAGAGTCTTCCGTCAGAACGGTCCTGTCGCCTGAGAGTTTACCGGGGCGGTTGCTCCTTCGGCACCGGCTCCGGGCAACCCTGCCCCGCCGGATTCTCCCGATCCTGACCCTTCGGGGTTAGCCCGCCAACCCGGCCCGAGGCAAGGAAAAAATGACTTCCGACGATTTGCCGC
>JBDHSR010000309.1:0-4340 GCA_039808305.1 Gemmobacter sp.
CTGCGGATGACCGGCTCGGGCCATTCCGCCGCCTTCCATGGCGAGGATCCGCAGAAGGCGATGGATTTCGCCGCCGCCCTGTCGGTCTACCGGGTGGTGGTGAACGCGCCCTGCTCGCAGGGGGCGGCGGGCTTCGCCACGCATCTCGCGCCTTCGTTCATGATCGGCACCGGCTATGCCGGCCGCTCTTCCATCGGCGAGAATATCGGGCCGCAGCATCTGGTGCACTGGACGCGGCTGGCCTGGAACTCCGACGCCGCCGTCCCGATGGGCGACCTGAGCGCGGTGCGCGCGCCGTTCGAGGGGCCGGAGGCCAGCTCGCGCCCCGCCCCGCGCCCGGCGCCCGTGGTTGCCGCCGCGCCCGAACCGGGCGGCATGGATCGCGACATGCTGCGCCAGCTCATCCTTCAGGAACTCCGTGAACTGACCCGAGGCCAGTCGTGACCGATCTCCGCGCTTTCATCTTCATCGACCAGTTGCAGCCGCAGACGCTGGCCTATACCGCGACCTGGATGCGCGGCACGCTGCCCCGCGCCCGGATGGCCGCCCAGATCATCGAGATCGCGCCCGGCCTCGACATCGAGGCGCTGACCGACACGGTGCTGAAAAGCGCCGAGGTGCGGGCGGGCTTCCTGGTGGTCGAACGCCAGTTCGGCACGCTGCAATTCCACGCCTATTCCACAGCCGAGGTGCAGGCCGGGGCCGAGGCCGCGCTGAACGCCATGGGCAAGCGGCGCGACGAGGCGGAGAAGCCGAAGATCATGGCCTCCAAGATCGTGACGCGGGTCGACGACCAGCACGCCTTCCTGATGAACCGCAACAAGACCGGCTCGATGGTGCTGGGCGGGGAAAGCATCTACCTGCTGGAATGCCAGCCCGCCGCCTATGCCATCCTCGCCTGCAACGAGGCGGAGAAAGAGGCCGACATCAAGGTCATCGACATGCGGATGATCGGGGCGAACGGGCGGCTTTACCTGGCCGGGACCGAGGCCGATGTGCGGAATGCCCGCGACGCGGCGGAACGCGCCCTGCGCGAGGCGGGGGCCACAGGATGAGCGACCTGCGCGCCCTGATCCGCGAGCTGCTGTCGGAGGAGATCGCCGCGATCCGCGCCGACCTGCTCGGCGGGCCGCAGGTGGAGCGGGTCCGCGTCGGCACCGGCGCCGACCTGACGGAGTTCGCGCTGTCGGTGCTGCGCCGGGCGCAGGAGCCGGGCTTCGCCGCCGCGCTGCGCGAGGGCCGTATCCGGTTCGAACCGGAAGGGGCGCCCGCCCATGCCGCGCCCGCACCCTATTCCGCGCCGGTCCATCACGCCCCGCCGCCGCCCGTCGCGGCGCAGCCCACGACGCTGGTGACCACCCTGCCGGCCCCGGTGCCGGAGCTGCGCAAGGGCCTCGTCACCGAACGCGACATCGCCGCCGTGGCCGAGGGCGAGACCCGGCTGCGCATCACGAAAACCGCGCGGCTGACCCCCCTCGCGGGCGACGAGGCCCGCCGCCGCGGCATCAGGATCGAAAGGACACTGGCATGATAAGGGCGCGCGTCAGCGGCAGGCTCTGGTCCACACGCCATATCGGCACGTTGCCCACCGGCGCGCTGCTGGAAGTGGAAACCGAAACCGGCGCGAAGCTGATCGCCTTCGACCCGCTCGGCTGCGCCGAGGGCGAGGCGGTGCTGATTACGCAGGGCTCGGTCGCCGCAAGCTGGTTCACCGACCGTTCGGCGCCGATCGACGCGCTGATCATCGGCTCCATCGACGAAGAATCCGCCGGGAAACCGGCCGCGAAACGCAAGTAAGGGAGTTCCTCAAATGGCTAATCTTGCAATCGGAATGATCGAAACCAAGGGCTATGTCCCGGCGCTGTCTGCGGCCGACGCCATGGTCAAGGCCGCCAATGTCGAGATCATCGCGCGCAACGAAGTGGGCGGCGGGCTGGTCTCGGTCGTGGTGCGCGGCGACGTGGGCGCGGTGAAGGCCGCGACCGAGGCCGGGGCCGAGGCCGCTGCAGCCGTGGGCGAAGTGACCGCCGTCCACGTCATTCCGCGCCCGCATCCCGATCTGGCCAAGCATTTCGAGGCGGTGAAGGGCTGAGCGCCCGCAGCCATGCAAGCAAGGACTGAGGCATGACAGAGCTTCGCGTCTATCTTCCCATCGAGGATCTTCAGCCCCAGTTCGCGGCTTACCTGTCCTCGCCCACGCGGGCGAGGGGGTATCCGCCCTTCGCGGGGCAGCATTCGCTGATCATCGAGGTGGCCCCCGCGCTGGCGATCCACCGCATCACCGACCTCGCGCTGAAATCGGCGCCGGAGATGGAGCCGGGCATCCTTTACACCGAGCGCCAGTTCGGCCTTCTGGAACTGCATTCCGACCGGATGGAGGATCTGGAGGCGGCGGGCAGCGCGATCCTGCAAGGCATCGGCGCGAAGCCCGAGGATCAGTTGAAGCCGCAGATCCTCTATCACGACATCATCGAGAATCTGTCGGACCAGCACGCCATCATCCTCAACCGCTCGCGCGATGCCTCGATCCTCGTGCCGGGGGTGGCGCTCCTGATCTACGAGATGGCGCCGGCGCTTTTCGCCTGCGTCGCGGCGAACGAGGCCGAGAAGGCGGCGCCGAACGCCGTCATCAACGATGTGCAGATGATGGGGGCGACGGGACGGCTGTTCATCTCCGGCACGCTGGAGGACATGCGGATCGCCCGCGACACCATCACCGCGAAGCTGGAGGCGATCCAGGGACGATAGGACCGGACGCCGCGCCCCGGCAAAGGCGCGGCGCGTCACAAAAGGCGGGAAAACCGCCCGGCGCGAAGGAGCAACATAGGGAGAGACGAACATGATCACGAGACGCCAGTTTTCTCTGGGCATGGCCGGTGTCGCCGGCCTTTCGGCGTTGTCGCTGCCCCGTGCGGCGCGCGCGGGCCGCACCGACCGGCTGAACATCCTGTGCTGGGAGGGCTACAATTCCGACCAGGTGCTGAACCCGTTCCGCGAACTGCATCCCGGCGCCACGGTGCGGGCCGAAAGCGGCACCTCCGACCCCGAGATGATCAACCGCCTGCGCGCCGGCGAGATCGGCACCTGGGATCTGATCAACGTCAACCAGCCCTGGGCGCGGGGCGAGCTGCTGCGCGACAACCTGCTCCGTCCGCTGAACAAGGAGCGCTTCCTGCCCTATTTCGAGAAGATGACGCCGGAATTCTCGAAACCCTATGCGCTGTCCTTCGCCGATAACGGCGATCTTCTGGGGATGCCGCAGCGCTACGGGCCGTTCTCCTTCGTGGTGAACACCGACAAGATCAGCCAGGACATGGCCGAGGATCAGGGCTGGAACCTGTTCCTCGATCCGGCGATGAAGGGGCGTTATGGCCTGCTGACCTACGACAACTGGAACGTGATCCACCTGTGCCTCGCCGCCGGGCTGCATCCGTTCCAGCCGGTCGAGGGCGACGCGGTGCAGAAGTTCACCGATACCGCGAAGCAGATCGTGGCGGGCGCCAAGCTGATGACCGACGATCTGGTGGCGATGAACACCGCGCTCATCAATGGCGAGATCGACGCTTACTTCACCGGCGGCACCTATACCGCCTCGCCCGCCCGCTATGACGGGGCGCTGTTCGTGCGTGGTATCACGCCCCGCTCCGGCGCCATCGATGGCAAGGGCGGCGCCTCCTGGGTGGAGCTGACCTCGGCCGTGAACAACCCCGACCCGTCGGATCTGGCCGAGGAGTTCCTGGAATTCGTGCAGAAGCCCGAAATCTGCGAGGTCGTGGCCTTCGCCGAGGGCACCTACAACCCGGTGGCCCAGATGGGCAATCCCGAGGTGATGGCGCGCTTCGACGAGGAGAAGCTGGAGGCGATCCAGTTCGACACGCTCGAGGAGGAAATGTCGCGCTGCCTCGAATTCGACGTGGTGCCCTCCTACGACGAGCTGCTGGCGATCTATGTCGCCGCCCGCCGCGGCTGATCCCCCCGGCCCGCCGGTATGGTCCGGCGGGCCGAAGCCTTCCCCGCAAGACAAGAGAGAACGGATGGCCACGGACGCTTTCGTGAGGATCGAGAATGTCACCAAGCGGTTCGGGCGCTTCACCGCGCTGGACCGCATCACGCTGGACATCTCGGAAGGCGAGTTCCTGACCATCGTCGGCCCCTCGGGCAGCGGCAAGTCGACGCTGATCCGCCTGCTGGTCGGCATCGACGACGTGACCGAGGGCACGATCAGCCTGAACGGCACCCGCATCGACACCATGCCGGCCAACAAGCGGCCGACCTGCATGGTGTTCCAGTCGCTCGCCCTGTTCCCGCACATGACGGTGGGGCAGAACATCGAATTTCCC
>JBDHSR010000310.1:0-4332 GCA_039808305.1 Gemmobacter sp.
GCGATGCGCGCTGCCTCGAGGCCTTGGCCCGCCTGCGGGAACCGGGTTTCGACCCGCAGGCGATCCGCTCGCCCACCTTGCCCAAAGGCCGCGAAAGGTTGCGCCTGTCCCTGACGCTGAACACCGCGCCCACCGATCTCGATGCCCTGTTCCGGGATCTGGCCGCCGTTCTGGGGGACGCTGAGATGTGCCCCGACACCGTCGTCGTGACCGGTGCCGATACCGGTATCGGCAAGACCGTCTTTGCCGCGGGCCTTACCGGACAGCTGCGGGCGAGCTATTGGAAACCGGTGCAATCCGGGCTGGAGGGCGAAACCGACAGCGAGGTGGTTCGCCGCCTGACCGGCTGCCCGAGGCGTTGCGCTTCCGGCTCCCCGCTTTGTGCGGCGGATAGTGGAGCCCGGCATGGATCACCTCGGAATTGCGCGAGCCGGTTTCCGTTCCGAACCGCGCCGCGCGCTCGAGGATCAGCGCCTCGCGCCCCGCCAGCGCCAGATGCCGCGCGATGGCGAGGCCGACGACGCCCGCGCCGATGACAATGCAATCTGCCCGCTCCACGACGTCCCCCGCTGATCCGGCTCTGGCCGGGTTCTTGGTCTCAGTCTGCCGGCTGCCACAGATTCCCGGATGTTTCGCTGAGCGGCTCTGCGAGGTCTTTGCCGCTGATGAAGCGCATCGTCCGCTCGCTCGCCAGCCGTAGATCCTTCTCGATCGCCCGCGCCGAGGCGCCGGGATCGCCCGCGTGAAGCGCCGAGACGAGTTCGCGATGCGCCTCGGTTTCCTCGTTCACATCGGCCAGTTCCGCCACGGTGTTCATGATCGGCCCCATCCGCAGCCAGAGCGTCTCGATTGCGGCAAGGAGGAACGGCATCCGCGCCGCCCGGCAGATGGCGAAATGGAAATTCCGGTGCGCGGCCAGATAGACACGCAGCTCGGCGGATCCGGCGTCGGCCATCCGCTCGAAAGCTGCCGAGATTTCCACCAGATCCTCGGGCGTGGCGCGTGCGGCTGCGTGTTCCGCGGCCAGCGTCTCCAGCCGCAGCCGCATCAGATACAATTCGCGGAACTGGGCCGCGGTGATCGCAGGAACCCGGAACGCCCGGTTCGCCAGCGCCTCCAGCCCGCCATCGGCCACCAGCCGCGACATCGCCTCGCGCACCGGCATGGTGCTGACGCCAAGCGCATTCGCCAGCGGGCGGGTGTTGAGCATATCGCCGGCGGACAATACGCCCGACAGCAGGGATTCCCGGAAATTGCGGTAGATCCTGACACCCAGGCTGAGGCCGTCGTCGGGATCGTCGAGCGACAGCAGTCCTGCCGCCTCCAGCCGTTGGAGCGGCGTCTCTGTCGCGTTGATTCCCGGGGTGGGCATACGGTCTGAGGACATTTTCACACAATCACATTGCAAGAGAAGGGGGAGGAGCGATCATTGCAGGCGGCGGGGAAAGACCGCCTTCGCACTGTGGGTTCCGGGCCGGGAAGAGGCAGGATTTTGCCGCCGATCCGGGGCAGGCGCAGCCCGCCGGTATGCGGATCGACACGTAGCGGGCGGGGCAGTGGCCGGTTTCTGGTCATTTTCGCGCTTACCACGGAATGTTTTCGCCGAGATAGTCGATATAACGAACGCCGCCGGAGCCGGCCCGCGCCTCGACGGTACGTGCGATGCCCTGCACGCTGGTGGCTACGTCAAGGGGTGCATCCTCGCCGCCCATATCGGTGCGCACCCAACCGGGCGAAATGCAGAGGAAGCTGCGCCCGCCGGGGTGGCGCGCCGCGAAGCTGCGCATGAAGGTGTTCAGCGAGGCCTTGCTGGCGCGGTAGACCTCCCACCGCCCTTCGGTGTTGTTGGCGACGCTGGCGAGACCCGAGGACATGACGGCCACGGTCCCGTCCGCCCTGACAGCGGGCAGCAGCGCGGTGATCACCCGCATCGGGCCGAGCGCATTGGTCACCATCATCTCGATGAAATCCCCGGTCGATATCTCGCTGACGGTTTCTTCCGGGCCGCGGCTGATGCCGGCATTGACGAACAAGAGATCGAGCTCCGCCTCTGCCAGCTTTGCGCGCAGCGCCTCCACGCTCGGCGGCTGATTGATGTCGGCCGCCTCCACCGTGAGGGCGCCCGGATGGGCCGCCATCAGGCGGCGCAGCCCGTCGGTCGGCTTGCCCGAGCGGGTGGTGGCCTGGACCTGCCAGCCGCGCCGCAGATATTCTTCCACGAGGCCGAAGCCCAGTCCCCGCGAAGCTCCGACGATCAGCGCCTTTTGTCTGCCTTCCAGCTTCATGCAACGATCTCCTTCAGCTGTTGTGCAATTCTTTCGCTCTGGCGCAAAGCCAGCGCCACGATGGTCAGGGTCGGATTTGCCGAGGCCGAGGTCGGGAAGACGCTGCCATCCGCGACCCAGACGTTTTCCACCTCATGCAGCCGGCCCCAGGGATCGGTCACCCCATCGGCCGGGTCGCGGCTCATCCGCGCGGTGCCCATGTTGTGCGAGGCGGGCCAGGGCGGCGTGTCGTGCGAGCAGACCGCACCGGCCTCGCCGTGGATCGCGTTCATCGCCGCCCAGGCGTGGCGCTGCATCGCCAGATCGTTCGGATGCTCGTCGTAATGGATCACCGGGATCGGCACGCCCGCGCGATCCACCCGGTCGGGATGCAGGGTGACGCGGTTGTCGGCCTGGGGCAGATCCTCGCCATGGGCGAACAGCCCGGCCATATTGCCGTAGCGCTCGATGAACCAGGCGAAGTCATCGCCCCACCAGCCCGGCTCGACCGATGACGCGATGGCCGGCAACGAGAGCGACAGCAGTTCGATGAAATAGCCGCCCGCGAAGCCGCGCGCCGGATCGTGGCCCGAGGGATCGGCGATCAGCCCGGACATCATCTCGCCGCGATACATCCGCACCGGCTGCTCGAAGATCGACCAGGTGGAGGCGGTGGTATGGCGCATCCAGTAGCGGCCCAGATGGTCCGAGCCGTTGCCCATCCCGTTCGGATAGCACCCCGAGGCCGAGGCGAGCAGCAGCCGCGGGGTCTGGACCGCATTGCCCGCGACGACCACCGCCGCGCAGCGCTGGCGCTGGCGGCGCCCCTCGTCGTCCATATAGATCACCGCCCGGGCCCGACCGTCCGCGCCATGTTCGATCTGAACCGCCTGACAGCCGGTGCGCAGATCCAGATGCCCGGTGGCCAGCGCGCGCGGGATCTCGATATAGGCGGTGGACCATTTCGCGCGCGAACGGTCGCCCTGAAGGGTGAAGCCGTCCTGGGGCGAGGCGGGCCGTCCGTCATAGGGTGCGGCATTGATCGCCAGCGAGCCGCGGCTGATCCGCCGGAACCCGGCCTTGCGGCCGCCATGGTCCATCACCTTGTAATGATTGGTGACCGGATGCTGCGGCAGGCCGTTGGTGCCGGAAACCCCCATGCGGCGTTCGGCGCGTTCGTAATGGGGCCGCAGCTCCTCCATTCCGATCGGCCAGTCGCACAGCGCCGCGCCGGCGATGGGGCCGTAAGTGCTGCGGGCGCGGAACTCGTGCTCCTGGAAGCGCAGCGCGGTGCCGGTCCAGTGGATCGTGGTGCCGCCGACCGCCTTGCACAGCCAGGTCGGGCTGTCGGGCGCATCCTTCGCGATCCGCCAGCTTCCCTTGGCAAGCTGCGGATCCTGCCAGGCCAGCATGGCATAGGCCGCGTGTTCGTCCTGGACGAAATCGTCGGAATCGATCCGGGGGCCTGCCTCCAGCAGCACCACGTCGATGCCCTTCCGGCAAAGCTCGTCGGTCACGGTGCCGCCCGAGGCGCCCGAGCCGATCACCACAACGACACGCTCGTCATCCTGCGCGAAACGGGCGGTCATGCCGCGCCCTCCGTCTGCGGTTCGGATTGAGGCTCGGGCAGCCAGGCGGCATCCGCGATCCCCTCGCGCTGCCGGTCGCCGCGGCAGCCGCGAACGCCCTCGTAGCCGCAGCCCGACCAGACCCGCGGATCGTCGTAAAGGTAACGTACCGTGATGCGCAGGAGGTCGCGGAACAGCGGCTCGCCGTCGAACGCGCGCAGGCCCGCCGTCAGGACCGGCGCCGGGACCGAGAGGATGTCGCGGCCGAGGATCTGCCGGAGCCTGTCGCAACCCGCCTGAACCCGATCTGCGATCTCAATGCCGGTGCAGGCCCGCGAGGCGACCGAAAGCCAGACGTCTTCCTCCAGCCAGGAATGCGGCAGAAGTCCGCGCATCACCGCTACGAAAATCCGGGGCAGATCGTCGGAAACAGCGCCGATCTGCGACAAAAACATGCCGTTCTCCAGAAGTTTCGGGTCTTTTTCGGCCGGAATGGGGTG
>JBDHSR010000311.1:0-4312 GCA_039808305.1 Gemmobacter sp.
GTCTTGTCCCACCAGAAGGGCTTGGTCACCAGCTCCCACGCCGCCTTGTAGGAGGCGAGCGCGCCGAGCGGGAAGTAGACATGCAGCACCGGCACCCAGAGCGGGTTGATCCGGTTCGGCGTCAGCCGCAGCGCCACCAGCGTGACGGCGAAGAGGATCGCCTCGGTCGCGAGGAATATCCCGAAGGTGAGGGTGTAAAGCCAGCCCGGCACGGCCGAGACCACCGGATGCGGCAGGCCGAGCGGTATGGCCCAGAAGCTCCACAGCACCGGCGCCAGCACATATTGCGACAGCGTGGTGAGGAAAAACACCTGGAACCCCGCGAATTTCCACCAGCCGAGTTGCCGCAGCAGCAGGCGCGGGCGGCGCATATGCACGGCATAGGTCATCATGTAGCCCTTGAGCCAGCGCGAGCGCTGCTTGATCCAGGGCAGGGCACGGCAATTCGCCTCCTCGAAGGTGGTGGTGTCGAGGAGTTCGGTGCGATAGCCGTGGCGCGCGAGCCGCATCCCGAGATCGGCGTCCTCGGTCACGTTGAAGGCGTCCCAGCCGCCCAGTGCCTCCAGCGCGGCGCGGCGGAAGAACAAGGTGGTGCCGCCGAGGGGGATGGCGAGGCCCAGCCGCTCCAGCCCCGGCAGGATGATGCGGAACCAGCTCGCATATTCCATGGTGAAGCAGCGGCTGAGCCAGTTGGTGCGCGGGTTGTAGAAATCGAGCATGCCTTGCAGGCAGACCACCTCCGGTCCGCGCGCGGCGAAGCGGGCGGCGACGCGGCGGATCTGGTCGGGCTCGGGCGCGTCCTCGGCATCGTAGACGCCGACGATGCCGCCCCGGCAGGCGCCGAGCGCATGGTTCAGCGCGCGCGGCTTGGTGCGCAGCGGACCGTCCGGCACCACCACGACGCGCATCCAGCCGGGCAGCTCGGCGCGGGCGAGGGCGGCGCGGGTGACGCGATCCCCCTCCTCGACCACCAGCAGGATGTCGAGCCGGTCGCGCGGATAGTCCAGCCGGTCGAGCCGGCGCACCAGCCGCGCCGCGATGTCGGATTCGCACAGCAGCGCCACCAGGATCGACACGACCGGCAGCTCGGCGGGCGGCGGCGTCGCCTCCGGCGCCGGGTGGCGCAGCACGGCGAGGATGGCGGCGGCCTTCAGCAGCGTGGCGAGCAGCAGCGTCAGCACCGCCCAGCCGGTGACGGCGACGGCCAGGCTCAGCGGGTGGAGCAGCAGCCAGAGCGCCAGCAGCACCAGCCCGAGCCGGACCAGCAGGCCCTGCCGCCGGCCGCCCCAACCCCGGCAGCTTTCCGCCAGCGGCACGCAGGTCAGCGCGGCCCCGTCCATCCGCGCGCCGCGCGCCCGGCGCAGCGCCGCCTCGATCGCCGGGGCGGGGGCCAGCGCCGGGGCGACCGGGCCGAAACAGGCGGTCAGCATCGGACGCGCGCGCGCGAAATCCTCGGGGCGCGCGGCGGCGACCAGCGTGACGGCGCCGGTGTCGCGCCAGGGCAACAGGCCATGCCGCAGGCAGGCCGCGAGGCCCAGGCGGTCGACCAGCCGGGGGTCCGGCGGCAGCTTTTCCAGATCGGCGAGATCGGCCCCCCAGCGCCGCGCCAGCGCCCGGCGCACCAGCGGGCGCGGATGGTCGAGCAGATGCCGCGTCAGCTCGCCCCGGCGCGCCAGCGCCGCCAGCAGGTCGTCGGCCGGCACAGCCCCCTCGCGCAGCAGCGCGACGCCGGTGAGCGGCGCGGCCACCGGGAACGGCGGCGGCGAAACTGCGATGGAAAGCCGTGGAACTGCCATGCGGAACCCTCGGAGGATCCCGCGCAGGCTGGCCCGGCAGTGGTTAAGGCGAGGTTAACGCGCTTCGCCGCGCCGCGCCCGCATCGCCTCGGCGAAGCGTTCGAACAGGTAGAAGCTGTCCTGCGGGCCGGGGCTGGCCTCCGGGTGGTGCTGGACCGAGAAGACCGGCCTGCCCTGCACCGCGATGCCGCAATTGGTGCCGTCGAACAGCGAGACATGGGTCTCGACCACGCCCTCGGGCAGGGTCTGCGCGTCCACCGTGAAGCCGTGGTTCATCGAGGTGATCTCGACCTTGCCGGTCCCGACCTCCTTCACCGGATGGTTGGCGCCGTGATGGCCGTGGCCCATCTTCACCGTCTTCGCGCCGAGCGCCAGCGCCAGCATCTGATGGCCGAGGCAGATGCCGAAGAGCGGCAGGTCGCGCTTCAGCACCTCCTGGATCATCGGCACGGCATAGACGCCGGTCGCCGCCGGATCGCCGGGGCCGTTCGACAGGAACACGCCCTCCGGCTCATGGGCCAGCACCTCCTCCGCCGTGGCGGTGGCCGGCAGCACGATCACCTCGCAGCCCGCCGAGGCGAGGCAGCGCAGGATGTTGCGCTTGGCGCCGTAATCGACGGCCACCACCTTGAGCCCCGGCCCCTCGCGGCGGCCGTAGCCCTCGGGCCAGGCCCAGCGTTGCTCGTCCCAGCGATAGCTCTGCGCGCAGGAGACATCCTTCGCCAGATCGAGCCCGACGAGCCCCTTCCAGGCCCGCGCCTTCGCCACCAAAGCGGCGATGTCGAACTTCCCCTCGGGATCGTGGCTCAGCGCCACATGCGGCGCGCCCTGCTGGCGGATGGCGCGGGTCAGCCGCCGGGTGTCGATGCCGCCGATGCCGATCCGGCCCTTGGCCGCCATCCAGCCCTGCAGGTCGGAGGTCGCGCGCCAGTTCGAGGGTTCCGTCGGATCCCATTTCACCACCATGCCGGCGGCGACGGGTTCGCCGGTCTCGTCATCCTCGGGGGTGATGCCGGTATTGCCGATATGCGGGAAGGTGAAGGTGACGATCTGGCTGGCATAGGAGGGATCGGTCATGATCTCCTGATAGCCGGTCATCGCGGTGTTGAAGACCAGTTCCGCCACCGTCTCGCCCACCGCGCCGAAGCCCTGGCCGTAGAAGATCGTGCCGTCCGCGAGGGCGAGGCAGGCGGTGGGGGCGGTCTGGCTGGGCATGGCGACTCTCCGGGTAAACCGCCGGGAAACTAAGGGGGGCGGGAAGCAGGGTCAAGCCGTTTGCGGGCGGGCGGAGATCAAAAGATTTCCCCATGGAAATCAGGTGCTTGGCAAGGTTGTTTTCCGGGGGGCGGAACGGTAGACTGGCCTTTCCACCACGGAAGGGGCGGCCAGATGACGATGCGCGAGCGGTTGCAGTTTGCCTTGAAGGAGGCGATGCGGGCGAAGGAGGCCGACCGGCTGTCCACGCTGCGGCTGATCAATGCCGCGATCAAGGACCGCGAGATCGCGGCGCGGGGCGAAGGCGAGGGCGCCGCGATCGACGATGCCGCCATCCTCGCCATCCTCGGCCGCATGGTGAAACAGCGCCAGGAAAGCGCCCGCGCCTATGAGGAGGGCGGGCGTCTGGAACTGGCCGAGAAGGAACTGGCCGAGATCCGGGTGATCAACGAGTTCCTGCCGCGCCAGCTCGACGCGGCGGAGACCGGCGCCGCCATCGAGGCCGCCATCGCCGAGGCCGGGGCGTCGAGCATCCGCGACATGGGCAAGGTCATGGCGGTGCTGAAGGGGAAATATACCGGCCAGATGGATTTCGGCGCGGTTGGACCCATGGTGAAGGACCGCCTCGCCTGAGGCTCAGCGCAGGGCGCGCAGGCGCAGGCGCAACTCGTATTCCAACGCCAGCCGTTCCTCCGGGGCGAGGAAGCGGCCGATCTCCACCACGCGCGGCCCGCCCTCCAGCACCAGGTAATGCGGCACCGGCCCGCCGGTCTCGTGCCGGATCACCCGCACCCGGGCCGGCTCCGCCTCCCAGTCCTGCCGGCGCCCGCGCGGCCCGTGGCGCACCAGCCGCAGCCGGCCCGGCGCCAGCAGCAGCTCCTCGATCACCTCGCCGTCGCGATAGGACCGCTCCAGCCCCCACCACAGCGCCGCGATGGCCGCCGCGAGGAACGGCAGCAACGCCCAGAGCACCGGCGAGCCGATGACGCCGAGCAGCGGCACCGTGATCAGCAGCGCCGTCGCCGCCACGAACCAGACGAAGCCGCGCCGCGGCAGCGAACGATAGGGCCACAGATGCAGCCTCTCGCCTTCGGGTCCGGGGGGAAGCCATTCATGGGGCATGAGGGGTCTGCGGGATGGCGGGGGACAGGAAGGGGGCGCTCGCGCCCCCTCTTGAGCCTGCGGCTCAATTCACCCCCTGAGGATATTTGGGCCAGAATGAAGGCGGAAGGTCTTTCATTCTGGTGGAAATATCCTCGGGGGGAGGCCCGCAGGGCCGTGGGGGGCGGAAAGCCCCCCGG
>JBDHSR010000312.1:0-4304 GCA_039808305.1 Gemmobacter sp.
GAACAAGGACTGCAAGACCCCCAAACGCGGCGATGGCGCCGATCAGAGCCAACAGGGCGCCGGGTGTCCCTGTGACCCCGGTCCCCTTGGACAGCCAAGCATATCCGGCCAGACCGCCCCCTGCGAGGACGAGAAGAGCGCTGAACTGAAGCATTGCCACGGTTCCTCCGGAGCCCCAACCCGTCAGCGATCAATCAGTTCCCTTGAGTTGCAGGACATAAGGACCCGCCTGACGCTGCGGCGCGCGCCTGTCGATGACCGGCTGGTCGGGAATGAGCATCAGCGACGGTGAAGCTCCAGGTCGTCCAGCCGTGCTTGACCTCGGGTGCGAGCGCAAGACCGCCCGCCTCGCGGGAGACCGGCATCCTGCTTTCCTCGAACAGATGCGCGGTCTTCGCCGAGTAGCGCAGCACCTCGGCTGTCAGGGTCAGCACCTGCCCCTCCCGGTCCACCACCTGCGCGTCGCACTCGAGGCTCTCGGCGATCTCCAGGAAGCTGTCATCCGGTCACAGGGAGCGGTGACCAGGCGACACCAGTGCCATTCGACAGCCGCAGGACGGTATCGGTGACATTGCGCAGGAGTTGCGTGACCCGGCCCGGGACGAGGGTGCCGGTGATGCCGCAGGAGAGCACCGGATCGGAGGCCCTTGGCGCAGAGATCGGCTTGGTGCCGCCGTCGGAAAGAAGGATCAAGGCTTGTGCGGTGAAGCAGTTTTCATCTTCCCGATGCTCACCGGCCTGGGAGTATCCCGTAAAAATGTCCGTATCTTCCATACTAATAAGTTCACCCTCTCCCGGCCCATATGATATTGAAAAATAAGGTAATAAGTTCTCGCTTTCTATTGAGCTGGGAGAGGAGGGCCATCAGGCGCGACATGATGGCTGGGGTAGGTTGCCGCGGTTGTCTGCCCGCGATCCATACGCTTGCGGACTGGCCCTGCCCCTTGCGGGAGGGTGCCCCACCTGTTCCCCGCAGGTGGGCTGTGGGAACAATTCGCGGCGCTGGCCGTTGCAGGAGCACCGCGACCGGAGCGCTCCATGCCCGCCTCATGCGACACCAAGGTCCCCCTCTGCCATGCGGCCCGGTTTCCCGCGGCCACGCCTGCCATCGCCGGGCCGGCATCGCGCCCATCGGCGGTGCCGAAGCCCATCCCCTTCCCGCCAGCTTTCGGAGATGAACATGAGCCAGCGCAGCCCCCTGCCTTCCGCGAAGATCCATGACCAGAGCCTCGGCCGGGGCAATGGCGGAGAACTCCACCAGACCGCTGCGGGCGGCGAGGTGCTGACCACCGCCCAGGGCGCGCCGGTTGCGGACGACCAGAATACGCTCCGGGCCGGCGCGCGCGGCCCGGCTTTGATGGAGGATCACCATTTCCGCGAGAAGATCTTCCATTTCGACCACGAGCGGATCCCGGAGCGGGTGGTCCACGCGCGGGGCTACGGCGCGCATGGCTATTTCGAGACCTACGAGTCGCTCGCCCGCTATACCCGCGCCGACATCTTCCAGCGCGCGGGCGAGATCACCCCCGCCTTCGTCCGCTTCTCGACCGTCGCGGGGTCGAAGGGCTCGTTCGACCTGGCGCGCGACGTGCGCGGCTTCGCGGTGAAGCTTTATACCAAGGAAGGCAACTGGGATATCGTCGGCAACAATATCCCGGTCTTCTTCATCCAGGACGCCATCAAGTTTCCCGACATGGTGCATTCGGTGAAGCCGGAGCCCGACCGCGCCTTTCCGCAGGCGCAATCGGCGCATGACAATTTCTGGGACTTCATCACGCTGACGCCGGAATCCATGCACATGATCATGTGGGTGATGTCGGACCGGGCGATCCCGCGATCCTTCCGCTTCATGGAAGGGTTCGGCGTGCATACGTTCCGGCTGCTGGACGCGGAGGACAAGTCCACCTTCGTCAAGTTCCTGTGGAAGCCGAAGCTCGGCATGCAGTCGGTGCTGTGGAACGAGGCGGTGAAGATCAACGGCGCCGATCCCGACTTCCACCGCCGCGATCTGTGGACCGCGATCCAGAACGGGAATTTCCCGGAATGGGAGCTGTGCCTGCAACTCTTCGACCAGGATTTCGCCGACAGCTTCGATTTCGACGTGCTGGACCCGACCAAGCTGATCCCCGAAGAGGTGATCAGGCCGATCCCGGTGGGGCGGCTGGTGCTGGACCGGATGCCCGACAACTTCTTCGCCGAGACCGAGCAGGTCGCCTTCATGACCCAGAACCTGCCGCCGGGCATCGACTTCTCGGATGATCCGCTGTTGCAGGGGCGGAACTTCTCCTATCTCGATACGCAGCTGAAGCGGCTCGGCAGCCCGAACTTCACCCATATCCCGATCAACGCCCCGAAATGCCCCTTCGCCCATTTCCAGCAGGACGGCCACATGGCGATGCGCAACCCGAAGGGGCGGGCGAACTATCAGCCGAACTCCTGGGGAGAGGGCCCGCGCGAGGATCCCCGGCGCGGGTTCCGCAGCCATCCGGCCGAGGTCGCGGGCCCGAAGCGGCGCCTGCGGGCGGAAAGCTTCGCCGATCACTACAGCCAGGCGCGGCTGTTCTACCGGAGCCAGACCCCGGTCGAACAGAACCATATCGCCAACGCGCTGGTCTTCGAGCTGTCCAAATGCGAGACGCCGGCGATCCGCGAACGCATGGTCGCGCATCTGGGGAACATCGACGGGACACTGGCCGGAACGGTGGCCGCAAAGCTGGGGATCGAGCCCCTGCCGGACCCCGCGGAGGCCGCCGTGCCGCCCCGCGACCTGCCGGCTTCGCCCGCGCTCGGCATCATCGCGAACGGCCCCGAGAGCTTTGCCGGGCGCAAGGTCGGCGCGCTGGTCTGCGACGGGGTGGACGGCGCGCTCCTGCGGGAGTTGCAGGCCGCGCTGGAGGATGAGGGCGCCATGCTGGAGGTCGTCGCCCCGAGGATCGGCGGCGTGACGGCGCAGGATGGCGGTCATGTTCCCGCGCAGCATATGGTCGATGGCGGGCCTTCGGTGCTGTTCGACGCGGTGGCGCTGATGCTGACGCCCGAGGGGGCCGACCTGCTGGCGCGGGATGTCGCCGGGCGCGATTTCGTCAGCGACGCCTTCGCGCATTGCAAGTTCATCGGCCATACGCCGGGGGCGGCGGGTCTGCTGGCGGCCGTGGGCATCGAGGCCACTGCGGATGAGGGGCTGATCGCGCTGGAGGCCGGCGCCGGCGCCGATTTCGTCGCGGCCTGCCGCAAGCTGCGCCTCTGGAGCCGCGAGCGGGCGGTCGAAGCCTGATCGCGCCGGGGCCGGACGGCCCGCGACATGCGGCGGCTTCCCGGCCCGGGCGATCCCCGGGCCGGCACCCCGTGGCGGGCGCGGGCGGCAGGGCCCTGGCCCGTGGCGCCGTTCGGCGATACTGGCGCGCCGAAGGCCGCAACCGGGGCAAGGCGCGGAACCGCCGGCCTTGCGCTGCGACCCATGGATGCTGCGAGATCGGCACGTCGTTAAGCATGGCGCGGATCCGCCGGCCTCACGCCGCGAGCCATGGCCTTGGCGAGGCCGGCCCGCGAAAATCCACCCGAAACGAGACCCGCAAGGGGCAGATGAACGCCGGCGCGGCCTTCCAGCGCCGTTCAATGGAAATGGCGCCGCCGCAGCTTCAATTCCTCTTCGAGAAGCCGGAACAGCCAGCACCTCATCTCTTCCCCGGTCTCCGCATGGCGGGGAGCCTCTATGGCGGTTTTCAGCACCGCCTCGACCAGGCGTTCGGCAGGCGCCCTCTCGCGCATGACCCGCTGCGCCTTCGCGAGCATTTCCCGCACGACTTCCTCGATCGTCACGGAGGCGGATCGGGAGAGCCGGATGGCATGCCGATGGCGCAGATCCTGAAGCAGGATCCATGCGGGACCGGGCTTGCTGTAGACCTTCTCGTTGCGGAAACGCGATGGAACCGGATGCGGATCGTGGCCGGTCAGAAACAGGAAGGGAATGCCGCGCTCCCGCAGCGAATCCGCGATGCGGAAGGAATGCGCCTCCTCCGGCTTCATGCCGAGAATCGCCGCGTCGACCTGCCCGGTGCAGGGCATCGCCTCATCGGCGCCGGCGAAAGGCCCGATGACCTCATCTCCCATATCGAGGATTTCCCGCGCCATCCGGCGCGCCAGAAGGCGGTCGCCCTCCACCACCAGGATACGCATCGTCCACCTCTCTTTCCCGATGCCTCGTGACCGGGCCTCCGGATGCTGTCGGCCCGCGTCGCCGGGCGATTTCATCCGCTTCCGAAAAGCTGGCGCTTCATGTTCCCATGCGACGGCAAGACCGAACG
>JBDHSR010000313.1:0-4223 GCA_039808305.1 Gemmobacter sp.
GCGGAAGGTCTTTCATTCTGGTGGAAATATCCTCGGGGGGAGGCCCGCAGGGCCGTGGGGGGCGGAAAGCCCCCCGGCGACGGCGGAACCGGGCGCGGCGGCGGGGCGAAGAAAAAGGCCCCGGATCGCTCCGGGGCCTTTCGGGGGTCAGTGGGCGTGGCCCTTGTCCCAGTCCTCACGCTTCGGCAGTTGCTCGAAGGTGTGTTCCGGCGGCGGGGAGGGCAGCGTCCATTCCAGCGTGTCGGCATATTCGTTCCAGTAGTTCTTCTCGGTCACGCGCTTGCCGAAGAACAGCGAGTAGAACACGATGCCGATGAAGAGCACGAAGGAGGCGAAGGCCAGGAAGGCGCCGATCGACGAGATCTTGTTCCAGTAGGCGAAGGCCTCCGGGTAGTCGATATAGCGGCGCGGCATGCCCTGGCGGCCGAGGAAGTGCTGCGGGAAGAAGGTCAGGTTCGCGCCGATGAAGAACATCGCGAAATGCAGCTTGCCCGCCCATTCCGGGTATTGCCGGCCCGACATCTTGCCGAACCAGAAATAGACCCCGGCGAAGATGCAGAAGGCGGCGCCGAGCGACATCGTGTAGTGGAAATGGGCCACCACGTAATAGGTGTCGTGATAGGCGCGGTCGATGCCGGCCTGGCTCAGCACGATGCCGGTCACGCCGCCGATGGTGAAGAGGAACAGGAAGCCGAGCGCGAAGAGCATCGGCGTCTTGAACTCGATGGAGCCGCCCCACATGGTCGCGATCCAGGAGAAGATCTTGATGCCGGTCGGCACCGCGATCACCATGGTCGCCGTCATGAAATAGGCCTGCTGGGTCAGCGACATGCCGACGGTGTACATGTGGTGCGCCCAGACCACGAAGCCCAGCACGCCGATCGCCACCATCGCGTAGACCATCGGCAGGTAGCCGAAGATCGGCTTGCGCGAGAAGGTGGCGATGACCTGGCTCGCGATGCCGAAGCCGGGCACGATCACGATATACACTTCCGGATGGCCGAAGAACCACAGGATGTGCTGGTAGAGGATCGGATCGCCGCCGCCCGAGGGCGAGAAGAAGGTGGTGCCGAAGTTGCGGTCGGTCAGCAGCATGGTGATGGCGCCGGCCAGCACCGGCAGCGACAGCAGGATCAGCCAGGCGGTGACGAAGACCGACCAGGCGAAGAGCGGCACCTTGTGCATGGTCATGCCGGGCGCGCGCATGTTGAGGAAGGTGGTGATGATGTTGATCGCGCCGAGGATCGACGAGGCGCCCGAGAGGTGGACGGCGAAGATCGCGAGGTCGGTCGAATAGCCGCCTTCCAGCGTCGAGAGCGGTGGATAGAGCACCCAGCCGATGCCCGAGCCGAGCTGGTCGTTGCCGCCGGGGCTGAACACCGAGGCGACGGCGAGCGAGGTGCCCGCGACATAGAGCCAGAAGGACAGGTTGTTCATCCGCGGGAAGGCCATGTCCGGCGCGCCGATCTGGAGCGGCATGAAATAGTTGCCGAAGCCGCCGAACAGCGCGGGAATGACCACGAAGAACATCATCAGCACGCCATGGGCGGTGATGGTGACGTTCCAGAGATGGCCGTTGGGGGTGCAGGTCTGCGCCGCGTCGGCGACGAAGCGGGTGCCTTCGAGGCACATGTACTGCACGCCCGGCTCCATCAGTTCCAGCCGCATGAACACGGTGAACAGAACCGAGATGAGACCGACCAGGCCGGAGAAGAAGAGATAAAGGATCCCGATGTCCTTGTGGTTGGTCGACATGAACCAGCGGGTGAAGAACCCGCGGGTGTCATGGTCGTGGCCATGTATGGCTGCGTCGGCCATAGGCGCCTCCCGTTGCGTTGCTCGACAAGGCGCGCGGGAAGGAATCCCGCCGCCGGATGGAACCATTCTTAGATCGCCGCCGGGGGCGCGGCAATGTCAGACTTTGATCCAGATCAGGAAATCCGTGCCAATGGCATGATTGCATTGCGACATTCCGACGCGGCACCGGCTTGCGCGCTTGCCCTGCACGGGAGGCGCCGGGGTCGGGACAAGGGGTGTGAGACGCTTTGTCGCAGCCTGGTGCGGGCGGCGGAGGCCGCCGGGCCCGATTGGGCGGACATGCTCCTCGATGCAGGCGGAATCGGAGCGATCTGCGCGTCGGCTGCCAGCATCGCCGAGGCCGGCGAGGTGTGGTTGCCGGCCGGCTCGGCCGTGCTTCGGTCTTTCGCCGCTTCCGGGGGCCGCCTCCGCCCCGACCGTGATTTCGGCGCGGGTCCTCGCCTGCGGCCCTTACCGCCGGTTGAGCCGGTCCGGCCGGGGAGCCGAAACCCCCGGCCGGCGTCCGCTTCGCAGAGCGGCATGGAAGCCGTGCCGGCCGGATCCGTACCGTCCGGCCGGCATGTGGCCGGGACTACTGCTTCAGCGAGGCGAGATAGGCGGCCATGTCCTCGCCGCCCTTGGCGAGCTTGAAGGTCATCTTCGACCTGGCGGCGGGGTCGTCGAGCTGCGCTTGCAGCCATTTCGCCGGATCGGCGACATAGGCGGCGAGCATCGCCTCGTCCCAGACCGCGCCCTTGGCGCCGAGCGCGGCGATCGACTCGCCGTATTTGAAATCGGGATAGGAGGCGACGGGACGGCCGATCACGCCGTAGAGGTCGGGCCCGGTCTTGCCGCCCTTCTGGATCTGGGTGCCGTCCTCGGCGGTGATCGAGTGGCAGGCCTTGCATTTCTTGAAATCGGCCTCGCCCTTGGCGGCATCCCCGGCGAAGGCGGGGGCGGCGAGCGCGGCGAGGGCGAGCAGGGTGGCGACGGGATGTTTCATGGGGTTCTCCTGATGGCGTCGGCTGTCGGAGTCGGCGGGGACGGCAGCGGCCGTCCCGGGGGCGACTATCGCCGCTTTCGATCCGGGCGCAATGGCCGCCGGCCGGGGGCTCACGCGAATGCGATCAGGGGGCGGCGCAGCCGGGGGCGTCCATCGCGGCGGCGAAGGTGGCCTTCAGGGCGCTGTCCAGATCCTCCATCGTCACCGGCAGGCCGAGATCGACGAGGCTGGTCACCCCATGCTCGCGGATGCCGCAGGGCACGATGCCGGAGAAATGCGCGAGGTCGGGCTCCACATTGATCGCGATGCCGTGGAAGCTGACCCAGCGGCGGATCTTGATGCCGAGGGCGGCGATCTTGTCCTCGGCGACCGAGCCGTCGGGGCGGCGCGGCCTGTCGGGGCGGGCCACCCAGACGCCGACGCGGCCGGGGCGGATCTCGCCCGTCACGTTGAACTCGGCCAGCGCGGCGATCACCCAGTCCTCCAGATGGCGCACGAAACAGCGCACGTCGCCGCCGCGCTTCTTCACGTCGAGCATGACATAGACGATGCGCTGGCCCGGCCCGTGATAGGTGTATTGCCCGCCGCGCCCCACGGCGAAGACCGGGAAACGGTCGGGATCGACCAGATCCTCGGCCCGGGCCGAGGTGCCGGCGGTGTAGAGGGGGGGATGCTCCAGCAGCCAGATCGCCTCGTCCGCCTCGCCGCGCGCGATGGCCTCGGCGCGGGCCTCCATCGCGGCCAGCGTTTCGGCATAGGGGCTGAGGCCCGGCAGTCGGCGCCATTCCACCATGATCGACCTTTCCGCGCCGATTTCGCCTCGCATTGCCGGCGGGCCGTGCTAGGCTGGCGCATATTGTTTGCCAATTCAGGGAGTCTTGCGATGAAAGTCAGGACAGTTGCAACCACCTGCGCCATCGCCGCCGCAATCGCTTTCGCCCCCGCCGAGCCGGTCCGCGCCGATGCGGGCGACGCCATTGCCGGGGCGCTGATCGGGGGCATCATCGGCCATGCCATTGCCAAGGACCAGCAGAAGCGCAAGGCGGCCGCCGCGCCGCGCAGATCGTCGAAATCCTCGGCGCCGAAGGCCAGCGGCATCTCGGCCCAGCAGCGCGAGCAGAACCGCGAGGTGCAGACCGCGCTCAATCACTTCGGCTTCCCGGTCGGCACGCCGGACGGCTCCATCGGGCCGAAGAGCCGCGGCGCGATCTCGTCCTATCAGGCGCTGCTGGGCTATCCGCCCACCGGGCAGTTGACGGAATACGAGCGCACGCTGCTGGTGACCGCCTATCACCGCGCCGTCGCGGGCGGGCCCGCGGTGATGCAGGTCGCGGCCGGGCATCCGATGGGGATGAAGGGGCTGCTGCTGGTGCAGCGCGACGAGATGGCGGGCGTGCCCTCGGCGCTGCCGGGCGTGACGGCG
>JBDHSR010000314.1:0-4218 GCA_039808305.1 Gemmobacter sp.
GAGGCGCCGTCCATTGTGTCGGTGACATTTTTCCCGCGCCGCCGATGGCGCGCGCCTTGACAGCCTGCCCGGCAGGGTTTTGAAATCGTCGAAAACTTGTCTGACAACATAGGGCCGGAATCGGCCGCATCAAAACGGGAGGATCGACGTGAAACGACTGGTGGCAGGTATCTTCGCGGGGGCCATGACCCTCGCCGCGGCGCATTCCGCCTTCGCGGGCGAAACGCTCGACCGGGTGATGGGCAAGAAGGAAATGGTCGTGGCGACCAATGCGAGCTGGCCGCCGCAATCCTTCCTGAACGACGCCAACGAGCTGGTGGGCTTCGACATCGACGTGGCGCGCGAGATCGCCAAGCGCCTCGGCGTCGAGGTGCGGTTCGAGACGCCGGACTGGGCGACGCTGACCGGCGGCCGCTGGGCCGGGCGCTACGACGTGGGCGTGGGCTCGGTCACGCCGACCAAGGCGCGGGCGCAGGCGATCGACTTCGCGGGGATCTATTACTATTCGCCCTATGTCTATGTCGTCCACAAGGACAGCGCCGCCACCGGCGTGGCCGATCTGAACGGCAAGAAGATCGGGGTCGAGACCGCCACCACCTCGGAGGATTTCATCAACCGCCGGCTGGAGATCGACGCGCCCGGCCTGCCGCCGATCGAATACAAGCTGGAGCCGGGCGAGGTGCTGACCTATGCCGATTCCATGCTGCCCTTCGATGACCTGCGGCTGGGCGACGGCGTGCGGGTGGACGCGGTGATCGCGCCGGAACAGACCGCCGACAACGCCATCAAGAACGGCTATCCGGTGAAGAAGATCGAGGGCGAATACGCCTTCCGCGAGCCCTTGGTGGTGATCGCCGAGAAGGTCGACCCGGAATGGACCGCCAAGGTCGGCGAGATCATCGAGGCGATGAAGGCCGACGGCACGCTCGGCAAGCTGACGACCGAGTGGTACGGCAAGGATTACAGCGCCGATTGAGGCGCCCCGCCGCCCCGCCCCTTCCGGGGCGCGGGGCGGTTCCCCCCTCCCTTGTTCTGGCCGGGCTTTGCCGGCCGCTGGACCGTCATGTCATATCCAGATACCTATTACCGGCGCAGCCTGGCCGATACCGCCGCGCGCCCCGCCCTGTCGGGGCGGATCGACTGCGATACCGTCATCGTCGGCGGCGGGCTGGCCGGCCTCACCACCGCGCGGGAGCTTGCCCGCGCCGGGCGCGCGGTCGTCCTGCTGGAAAGCGAGAGCGTGGGCTTCGGCGCCTCGGGGCGCAATGGCGGCTTCGTCGGCCCCGGCTATGCGGCCGGCGAGGACCATATCGCCCGCATCGCCGGCGCGCGGGATGCCCGGACGCTGTTCCACCTCTCGGTGGAGGGGATGGATTATATCCGCGACGCGATCCGCGACCTGGCGATCCCCGGCGCCGATCCGGTGCCCGGCGTGCTGAGCGTTCGGCGCCATGACGGCGACGGCGACGGGCTGCGCGCCCATGCCGACCAGATGCGGCGCGATTTCGGCTACGAGCTCGATTATCTCGACACGCCGCGACTGCGCGAATTGCTGCATTCCAGGCGCTATTTCCAGGCGCTGCGCGACCCGAATTCGTTCCATATCCATCCGCTGAACTACCTGCGCGGCCTCGCCGCCGGGATCGAGCGGCAGGGCGGGCGGATCTTCGAGGGATCGCCCGCCGTCGAGGCCCGGCTGGACGGGGCGGAGAAGGTGATCCGCACCCCCGGCGGCGAGGTGCGGGCGGCGCGCGTGGTCATCACCACCGGCGGCTATACCGGCGCGCTGGTGCCGCGCCTGCGCCGCGCCTATCTGCCCATCGCCACCTATGTGATGCTGAGCGAGGCGGCACCGGAGCTGATCGCCACCGCGATCGAGACCCGTCATGCCGTGGGCGACAACCGCCGGGCGGGCGATTATTACCGCGTCGTCGATGGCGGCAGGCGCATCCTCTGGGGCGGGCGGATCACCACCCGCGCCGCCTCGACCGAGGGGCTGGTGCGCGAATTGCGGCGCGAGATGCTGACGGTCTATCCGCAACTGGCGGAGCTGAAGACCGAACTCGCCTGGTCGGGCCTGATGTCCTATGCCCGCCACCTGATGCCGCAGATCGGCGAGATGGCGCCGGGCGTCTGGCATTGCACCGCCTTCGGCGGGCATGGGCTCAACACCACCTCCATCGGCGGCAAGGTGGTGGCCGAGGCGATCCTCGGCCAGTCGGACCGGGTGAAGCTGTTCAGGCCCTTCGGCCTCGTCTGGGCCGGCGGGCCGGCGGGGCTGCTGGCGGCGCAGCTCACCTACTGGAAATTGCAGGCGCAGGACTGGTGGCGCGAGCGCGGCTCGGCGGAGGGGACGCGATGATCCGGGCCCTGCTGATCGGCAATCCCGAGGCGGTGAAGCGGCTGGGGCTGCTGGCGACGCTGACCTTCGTGACCCTGGTGCTTTACGCCATGGGCATCAGCTCGGCCTGGCTCGGCGGGCTGGTCCCGCCGCTGGCGGACTGGCTGGGCGAGCATGTGGCGAAGGGGCGGCTGCTGGCGGCGGCGCTGATCGCGCTGCTGCTTTACGGCAACTGGCGGCTGCTCAAGCCGCTGCCGCGGCCCTGGCAGATCGTCGGCGTCTGGCTGGAGCTCTTCGTCCTGCTGATGCTGTTCTTCCATTCCTTCAACCTGTCCTTCGCCTTCATCGCGAAGAAGATCGGCTTCATGATCTCGCAGGGGGTGGTGACGACGCTTTATATCTCGGCCATCTCCATCGCCATCGCCACGGTGATCGCGCTGGTCGGCGCCATCGCGAAACTGTCGAAGAACGGCGTGGTCTACGGGCTTGCGACCTTCTACACCTCGCTGTTCCGGGGCCTGCCGCTGCTGATGCAGATCTACATCATCTATCTCGGGCTGCCGCAGGTCGGTTATGTGATCTCGGCCATCCCGGCCGGCATCCTCGCGCTGTCGCTCTGCTACGGCGCCTATATGACCGAGATCTTCCGGGCCGGCATCGAAAGCATCCCGCGCGGCCAGACCGAGGGGGCGACGGCGCTGGGTCTCTCGCCGGCGCAGACCATGGGCCTCGTCATCCTGCCGCAGGCGATGCGGGTCATCATCCCGCCCACCGGCAACCAGTTCATCGCCATGCTGAAGGATTCCTCGCTGGTTTCCGTCGTCGGCGTGTGGGAGCTGATGTATCTGGCGCGCACCCAGGGCCAGACCGAGTTCCGCCATATCGAGATGCTGATCACCGCCTCGATGATCTACTGGATCCTGTCCATGGGGCTGGAGCTCATCCAGTCGCGGATCGAGAAGCGGTTCGGCAAGTCCAATGTACGCTGAGACCATGACGGGATCGCAGAACCTGAGGGCGGCGGGGCTCTCGACGCTGGGCTTCGCGGTGTTCTCGGGCACCGACGCGACGGTGAAGCTGATGGCGCAGGGGCTGTCGGTGCCGCAGATCACCTTCATGGTGACGGGCTTCGCCTTCCTGCTGACGGTGGGGCTCACGCTGCTGACCGACCATGCCGACGCCTTGCGGCCGCGCCAGCCGGGGCTGGCGCTGCTGCGCGGGCTGCTGCTCGCGGCCGATACGCTGCTGATCTATTACGCCTTCGCCATGCTCGATCTGGCCGAGGCCTATGTGCTGGCCTTCCTCACCCCGGCGCTGGTCGCGCTGCTGGCGGCGATCCTGCTGGGAGAGCGGTTGCCGGCGGTCGGCTGGATCGGCATCGCGGTGGGCTTCGCCGGGGTGATCGTGGCCTTGCAGCCCGGCGCGCGGGCGCTGAACCTCGGCCATGCCGCCGCCATCGGCTCGGCGCTGGTCTTCGCCTTCTCGATCATCCTGCTGCGCAAGATCCGGGCGGGGGAATCGGAATCGGCGATGATCGCGGTGCTGCTCGCGGTGCTGAACCTGCTGGCGCTGGGGCTGACGCTGGCGGGCGGCGGTTTCGTGGCGGTGAGCCTCGCGCAGCTCGGCCTCGCGGCGCTGGCGGGGCTGCTGATGGCGCTGGGGCATCTGTTCCTGATCCGGGCGGGGCGGATCGGCGCCGCCTCCATCGTGGCGCCGTTCCAGTATAGCCAGATCGTCTGGGCCTGCATCTACGGCCTCGTGCTGTTCAACACCCCGATCGAGCCGCATCTGCTGCTCGGGGCGGGGATCATCGTGCTGTCCGGCTGGCTGGTGCTGCGGCCGGGGAGCGCGTGAGCGGGGGCAAGCCTCTGGCGTCG
>JBDHSR010000315.1:0-4204 GCA_039808305.1 Gemmobacter sp.
AGCAGGATCTGGCCCAGCACGTTGTTGATCTTGTGGCTGCCGGTATGGTTCAGCTCTTCGCGCTTGAGATAGATCTTCGCGCCGCCGAGATGTTCGGTCAGGCGCGGCGCGAAATAGAGCGGCGAGGGGCGCCCGACATAATGCTTCCAGAGATCGTCCATCTCGGCCCAGAAGCCCGGATCGGTCTTGGCGCGCTCGTATTCCGCTTCGAGGTCGAGGATCAACGGCATCAGCGTCTCGGACACGAAGCGCCCGCCGAAGATGCCGAACCGGCCCTGCTCGTCCGGCCCGGTCATGAAGCTGTTGATCCCGTCCTCGGCCATGGTCGTCCCCCGTTCTTGACGGCTTCGGTGTAGCGCGGTTGGGGGGCCGGGGAAAGGGGGCTGTCCGCCCCCTCGGCCCTCCGGGCCTCACCCCCGAGGATATTTGGAGACAGAAAATGACCGCTCAGGGATCCAGCGGCTTCTTGTAGCCGAGATGCGACGCCTCGAAGCCCAGCCTTTCGTAGAAGGCATGGGCGCGCAGGCGGCTTCTGTCGGTGGTGAGTTGCAAGAGCCGCGCGCCGGCGGCGCGGGCGCGGCGCTCCGCCTCGGCCATCAGGGCGGCGCCGATGCCCCGGCCGCGCAGGTCGGGGGCGGTGCGGACCGCCTCGACCAGGGCGCGGGTCATGCCCTGCCGCGACAGGCCGTGCAGGAGGGTGAGCTGGCAGGTGGCCACGATACGGGCGTCCAGATCCCCGACGATGAGCTGATGCGCGGGATTGGCCGCGATGGCGTCGAAGGCGGCGAGATAGGGCGCGAGGTCGGCCCCCTCGCGGCCCCGGCCGAGCGGGTCGTCGGCCAGCAGCGCCACGATGGCGGGCAGGTCGGCGCGGCTGGCGTCGCGGAAGCGGATCATGCGCGGGCGGCGGCGGCGAAAGCCCGGATGCGGGCCGGATCCTTCACGCCCGGCGCGCTTTCGACACCGGAGGAGACATCGACCTGCCGCGCATTGGTCAGCCGGATCGCCTCGGCCACGTTTTCGGGGGTGAGGCCGCCCGCCAGCATCCAGGGCCGGAGCCAGCGCCGCTGCGCCACCAGCCGCCAGTCGAAGGCAAGCCCGTTGCCGCCGGGCAGCACGGCGTTGCGCGGCGGTTTGGCGTCGATCAGCAACTGGTCGGCCACCGTCGAATAATCGAAGATCGCCGCCAGATCGCCCTCGTCGGCCACGCCCACCGCCTTCATCACCGGCAGGCCGTAGCGGGCGCGCACCTCGGCCACCCGGTCGGGGCTTTCCCGGCCGTGGAGTTGCAGCATGTCAAGCGGCACCGTCTCGACGATGGTGTCGAGCGTGGCGTCGTCGGCATCGACGGTCAGCGCCACCTTGGCCAGCCCCACCGGCGCCGCCAGCGCCAGGTCGCGCGCGGCGGCGGGGGTCAGGTGGCGCGGGCTTTTCGGGAAGAACACCAGACCGGCATAGGCCGCCCCGGCGGCGGCCACGGCCGCGACATCCGCGACGCTGCGCAAGCCGCAGATCTTCACCCGGATGTCGGCCATCTCAGCCCTTCTTCTCGATCAGCGCCAGCACGTCGTCCTGCTGCACCTGGCCCTTGGCGTCGCGCATCGCCGCCAGCTCGCGCTGGAGCCGGCGCGCCTCAGCCGCCTGGCTGTTGGCCTCGGCCCGGTGGCGATGCTCGCGCAGCCATTCCCAGACGAAACCGATCAGCAGCCCCACCGCGACACCGCCGAAGATCACCAGGAAGAGCGGCAGTTCCAGCTGCCAGTTCCGCCCCCAGAGCGCCGCCATGTCGTCGGGCAAGGCCTTCACCGTCACCGCCGCGCGATTGGCGAAGGCCGCGACCAGCAGGCAGAGCGCGATGGCGAGCAGGACGAGATAGCGCAGGTATTTCAGCATGGCCCGCTCAGGCCTTGCCGTTCAGCCGGTCGCGCAAGAGCTTGCCGGTCTTGAAGAAGGGCACCTTCTTGTCCTCGACCGCCACCGCCTCGCCGGTGCGGGGGTTGCGGCCGACCCGCGCCTCGCGCGCCTTGACCGAGAAGGCGCCGAAGCCGCGCAACTCCACCCGGTCGCCGCGCGACAGCGCCTCGATGATCTCCTCGAAGACCGTGTTCACGATCCGCTCGACATGGCGTTGCGTGAGATGCGGGTTCTCGTCCGCGATTTTCTGGATCAGTTCCGAACGGATCATCCGAAATATCCCCCCCGGGGCGATTTGACTTGCGGCCCGCGTTTCTCGTTGCATGGGCGACTATAAGCAAGATTTCCCGAGGCACAAAAGGAAAAGCCGTGCAATCGTCGTGACTTGGCGGGGCAAGACGGCGAAAACCCGCACAAATGGCACAGGCCCCGCCATCTGGCGGGGCCTGCGTCAACAATCGGAGGCCGTGGATCAGCCGCGGTCGGAGCCCTTGAGGGCCGCGCCGAGAATGTCGCCCAGCGAGGCGCCCGAATCGGAGGAGCCGTATTGTTCCACCGCTTCCTTCTCTTCCGCGATCTCGCGCGCCTTGATCGACAGGCCCAGACGGCGGGTCTTGCTGTCGACATTGGTCACGCGGGCGTCGACCTTGTCGCCGATCTGGAAGCGCTCGGGGCGCTGGTCGGCGCGGTCGCGGGCGAGGTCGGAGCGGCGGATGAAGGACTTCATGCCGTTATATTCGACCTCGATCCCGCCATCCTCGATGGCCGAGACCGACACGGTGATCACCGAGCCGCGCTTCACGCCATCCACCGCTTCGGTGAAGGTGTCGTCGCCCAGCGCCTTGATCGAGAGCGAGATGCGCTCCTTGTCGGTATCCACTTCGGTGACGGCGGCCTTCACCACGTCGCCCTTGCGGTAGTTCTGGATGGCTTCCTCGCCGCGCTGGTCCCAGGACAGGTCGGACAGGTGGACCATGCCGTCGATGTCGTTCTCCAGGCCGATGAACAGACCGAATTCGGTGATGTTCTTGACCTCGCCCTCGATGGCGGTGCCGACCGGGTGACGCTCGGCGAAGACTTCCCACGGGTTGCGCTGGGTCTGCTTGAGGCCGAGCGAGACGCGGCGCTTGGCGCTGTCGATCTCCAGCACCATGACGTCGACCTCTTGCGAGGTGGAGACGATCTTGCCGGGGTGCACGTTCTTCTTGGTCCAGCTCATTTCCGAGACGTGGACCAGACCCTCGACACCGGCTTCCAGCTCCACGAAGGCGCCGTAATCGGTGATGTTGGTCACGCGGCCCTTGTGGACCGAGCCGATCGGATAGGCGCGTTCGACCGCATCCCACGGATCGGACTGGAGCTGCTTCATGCCGAGGCTGATGCGGTGGGTTTCCTTGTTGATCTTGATGACCTGGACCTTGACGGTCTCGCCGATCGACAGGATTTCCGACGGGTGGTTGACGCGGCGCCAAGCCATGTCGGTGACATGGAGCAGGCCGTCCACGCCGCCCAGATCGACGAAGGCGCCGTATTCGGTGATGTTCTTGACCACGCCGTCGACGGTCTGGCCTTCGGACAGGTTCGAGATCACCTCGGCGCGCTGTTCGGCGCGGCTTTCTTCCAGGATGGCGCGGCGCGACACCACGATATTGCCGCGGCGGCGATCCATCTTCAGGATCTGGAAGGGCTGCTTGATGCCCATCAGCGGGCCGGCATCGCGCACCGGGCGCACATCGACCTGGCTGCCGGGCAGGAAGGCCACGGCGCCGCCCAGATCGACGGTGAAGCCGCCCTTGACGCGGCCGAAGATGGCGCCGTCGACGCGGGTTTCGTTGGCATAGGCTTTTTCCAGCCGGTCCCAGGCTTCTTCGCGGCGCGCCTTGTCGCGGCTGATGACAGCCTCGCCACGGGCGTTTTCCACGCGGTCGAGATAGACCTCGACCTCATCGCCGACATTGATCGACGGCGCCTCGCCGGGGTTCGAGAATTCTTTCAGATCGACGCGGCCTTCCATCTTGTAGCCGACGTCGATGATGGCCTGGCCCGCCTCGATGGCGATCACGCGGCCTTTGACAACCGTGCCCTCTTCGGGGGTGTCAATCTCGAAGCTTTCCTTCAGCAGGGCTTCGAATTCGTCCATGGATGCTTTAGCGCACATATGCAGTTGGTCCTTTGTCATGGTTTTCAGGCCATGCGGTTGGCTCCGCCGGTCTTTGATGGCCCCATGAGGGACCGCCCCCGGAAAGAGGGCGAGTCCGCTCGGGATGGGGGCCTATAGCCCTCCCGCGCG
>JBDHSR010000316.1:0-4200 GCA_039808305.1 Gemmobacter sp.
CCGGCCCGCTGAAGCCCGGCCGCGCCGCCGCCCGTGCCGGGTCGGCCAGATCGCCATCCTTCTCCAGCCAGTTGCGCGCCGCGAAGCCCGCGCCACGCGGGCCGGCCAGCGCCCGCCCCTCCGGCCCGAGCAGCCCGATCAGCGCCCCGCCCGCCGCGATCAGCAGCGCGGGCCTTTCGGCGCCCGCCCAGAACACCAGCGCCAGCGCGACCGGCAGCAGCCCGGCCCCCCGCCAGATCCCCCGCGTCGCGGCGAGCCAGATGCCGCCGAAGGCGATCAGCGGCAATACCCGGCCATCCGGCACCGGCACCGCCGTCACCGCGCCGTCCCATCCGGCGACCAGCCCGGCCACCCAGAGGATCCAGCGGCAGCCGAGCCCCATCACCCAGAGCGGCAGGTCCGCCAGCCCCAGCGGCGCCAGCAGCGCCGCCATCGCGCCGGCCGGCATCACCACCGCGCCCATCACCGGCACCGTGAGCAGATTGGCGATGAAGCCGAAATCGGCGATCCGGTTGAAATGCGCCGCGCCGAACGGCGCCGTCGCCAGCCCGGCCAGCGCCGAGGACAGCACCAGCGTGAACACCGGCAGCGCCCATTTCGGGATGCGCCCGCGCAGCACGCCGCCCTCCAGCGCGCCGAACCCCGCGATCAGCGCCGTGGTCGCCGCGAAGGACATCTGGAACCCGGCATCGAGCAGGCTCTCCGGCCGGGCCAGCAACAGCACCACCGCCGCCAGCGCCACCGAGCGCAGGCTGAGCGCCCGCCGGTCGAGCAGCACCGCGCCGAGCATGACGCAGATCATCAGGAAGGCGCGCTCGGTCGCCACGTTGGACCCCGAAAGCAGCAGGTAGAACCAGGCCACGGCGAAGGAAAGCCCGGCCGCGATCTTCTTCGCCGGCAGCCGCAGCGCCAGCGCCGGGACCAGCGCGATGCCGCGCCGGATCAGCTCGAACACGAAGCCGATCAGGAAGGCCATGTTCATCCCCGAGATCGCCAGCAGATGCGCGAGGCTGGAGGCGCGCAGCGCCTCCACCGCGTCGAGGCTGAGCCCCGAACGGTCGCCCGTCATCACCCCGGCGGCGAAGGCCCCGGCATCGCCGCCGATCGCCGCCTGCACCCCGGCGGAGAGCCGGGCGCGGATGCGGTTCACCCATTGCTCGCGCGGCGCGGGCTCCGCCAGCAGCAGAAGCGGGTCGCGCGCATAGCCGATGCCGCCCAGCCCGGCGAACCAGGCGGTGCGGCGGAAATCGAAGCCGCCGGGCTCCGACGGCGGCTCGGGCGCGGCGAGATGGGCGGTGATCTGCACCACCTGCCCCGGCTCGGGCCGCAGATGGCGCGGCTCGTTCTGGAGGGAAATGCGCACCCTGAGCGGCGTCCGCTCCGGCGCCAGATCGGCCAGCACCACCCGGTCCAGCGTCAGCCGCAGCGCGTTGCTGGCCGAGCGGTCGATCCCGACGATGCGGCCCTGCACCGGGCCGTGATAGCGGTATTCCAGCACCGGCGCCGCCACCAGATGCGCCCGCAGCCCCGCCGCCAGACCGCCGAGCGCGAGACAGGCCAGCGCCACGCAGAGCGGATGCCCCGCCTCCGGCCCGAAACGCCAGAGCGCCGCCATCGCCAGCACCACCGCCCCGGCGCCGAGATAGGCGCGCGCGCCCGGCTCCGCCGGCAGCAGGAACCACAGCCCGATGCCGAGCCCGATGCAGACCGGCACCCAGGGGAACAGGATCCCCCGCGCCTCGGCCAGCCGCTCCAGCGGCCAGCGGATCAGCCCCGGCCCCGCCACCTTGTTTCCGCCCCTCCGCTCGCCTATCACAACGCCCAAGCCTAGCCCGCCTCTGGTTTCCGAAAGGTTAAGACGCATGAGCGAACAGATCGTCACCCGCTTCGCCCCCTCGCCCACCGGCTTCCTCCATATCGGCGGCGGGCGGACGGCGCTGTTCAACTGGCTGTTCGCGCGCGGGCGCGGCGGCAGGTTCCTGCTCCGGATCGAGGATACCGACCGCGAACGCTCCACCCCCGAGGCGACGGCGGCCATCCTGCGCGGCCTCGAATGGCTCGGCCTCGACTGGGACGGCGATGTCATCAGCCAGTTCGCCCGCAAGGACCGCCATGCCGAGGTGGCGCATGGGATGCTGGCGCGCGGCACCGCCTACAAGTGCTTCAGCACCAAGGAGGAGATCGACGCCTTTCGCGCCGAGGCCGAGGCGCGGGGCAGCTATGCGCTGTTCCAGAGCCCTTGGCGCGACGCCGATCCGGCAAGTTACCCGGACGCGCCCTATGCGATCCGCATGAAGGCGCCGCGCGCGGGCGAGACGGTGATCGACGATCAGGTGCAGGGCGCGGTGCGCATCAAGAACGAGACGCTGGACGACATGATCGTGCTGCGCTCGGACGGCACGCCCACCTATATGCTCGCCGTGGTGGTGGACGATCACGACATGGGCGTGACCCATGTGATCCGCGGCGACGACCACCTGGTCAACGCCGCGCGGCAACAGATGATCTACGACGCGATGGGTTGGGCCATCCCGGTCTGGGCGCATATACCTTTGATTCACGGTCCCGATGGTAAGAAGCTGTCGAAGCGCCACGGCGCGCTGGGGGTCGAGGATTATCAGGCGATGGGTTACCCGGCGGCGGGGATGCGCAACTATCTCACCCGGCTCGGCTGGGCGCATGGCGATGCCGAGTTCTTCAGCTCGGAACAGGCGATGGAATGGTTCGACCTGAAGGGAATCGGCCGGGCGCCGGCGCGACTCGATTTCAAGAAGCTCGACCATATCTGCGGGCTGCATATCGCGGCGAGCGACGATGCTGCGCTGCTGCGCGAGTTGAAGGCGTTTCTGGCGGCGAGCGGCCGGCCGGCGCTGACCGAGGCGCAGGAGGCGCTGATGCTGCGCGGGATGCCCGGCCTGAAGGAACGCGCCAAGACCTTCCCGGAACTGCTTGATAAGGCGCGCTATATCCTGGAATCCCGCCCGGTTTCCCGCGACGAGGCGGCGGAAAAGGCGCTGGATGCGGTATCCCGTGGTATACTGAAATCGTTGACGCCGCGCCTGCGAACTGCTAGCTGGACGAAGGAAAACCTTGAGGCCATTCTCACCGGGGCCGCCGCGGAACACGGCATCGGCTTCGGCAAGCTGGCCGCCCCCTTGCGCGCGGCGCTGGCCGGGCGCACGGTAAGCCCGAGCGTCTATGACATGATGCTGGTCATCGGTCAGGACGAGACCATTGCGCGGCTGGAGGACGCCGCGGCGTAAGGCGCCGCCCCTTCTGCCGGACCAATTCGCCGCGGCGCCGATCCTGGCGCCGTCCGCCAACGCAAAGGATGTGTGAGATGGCAGAACCGACCAGGACCGCGAAGCTGACAGTCGACGACAAGGTCATCGACTTGCCGATCTATTCGGGCACCATCGGCCCCGACGTGCTCGACATCCGCAAGCTCTATGCCGAAGCCGACGTGTTCACCTACGACCCCGGCTTCACCTCGACCGCGGCCTGCGAGAGCACCATCACCTATATCGACGGCGACAAGGGCCAGCTTCTCTATCGCGGCTATCCGATCGAGCAACTGGCCGAGAAATCGCATTACCTCGAAGTCTGCCACCTGCTGCTGAACGGCGAATTGCCGACCGCCGCCCAGATGAAGGATTTCGAGACCCGCATCACGCGCCACACCATGGTGCACGAGCAGATGCACAACTTCTTCCGCGGCTTCCGCCGCGACAGCCACCCGATGGCGACCATGGTGGGCGTGGTCGGCGCGATGTCGGCCTTCTACCATGACAGCCTCGACATCAACGATCCCTGGCACCGCGAGGTCGCCTCGATCCGCATGATCGCCAAGCTGCCGACCATCGCGGCGATGGCCTACAAATACTCGATCGGCCAGCCCTTCACCTATCCGAAGAACAGCCTCGATTACGCGGCGAACTTCCTGCACATGTGCTTCGCCGTGCCCTGCGAGGATTATGTGGTGGATCCGCGCCTCGCCAAGGCGATGGACCGGATCATGATGCTGCACGCCGATCACGAGCAGAACGCCTCCACCTCGACGGTGCGTCTGGCGGGCTCCTCGGGCGCCAATCCCTTCGCCTGCATCGCGGCCGGCATCGCCTGTCTCTGGGGCCCGGCGCATGGCGGCGCCAACCAGGCCTGCCTCGAGATGCTGCGCGAGATCGGCAGCGTCGAGCGCAT
>JBDHSR010000317.1:0-4172 GCA_039808305.1 Gemmobacter sp.
CGGCACGCTGTTGCGCGCGCGGGGCTGGCGCGACGCGGCGGGGCGGGCGGTGCTGGCGGCGCTGGTCGCGCTGCCGCTGGTCTGGCTCAGCGGATCGGGCATGGCGGAGGCGCTGGCGGGGCATGATCTCGGCGCCGCGCTGCTGCCGGCGGGGTTGCCCTGGCACATCCTGCTCGCGCTCGGCGGCTGGCTGGGGCTGGCCTCGTTCGGGGTCAGCTACCGGCTGTTCTCGATGTTCCTGCTGGCGCCCGAGGCGGGCGGGCGGCTGCGCGATGCGACGCTTGCCGGGGGGATGGCGTTCATCCTGCTCGCGGCGGCGGGGCTCGGGCTGGCGCTGGCCGGCGGCCTGTCATGGCCGATGCTGCCCGCGCTGGGGGTCGCGGCGCTGGCGGTTGCCGGCTATGCTGCCGACATCCGCCGGGTCTGGCGGGCCCGGCGCCGGCCGGAGGTCGAGGTGAACATGGAGATGAGCCGCGTGTCGCTCGCCTTTCTCGCGCTGGCCGTGCTGCTGGCGGGGCTTGCCGCCTGGCGGGGCGGAGCATGGGCGGAGGCCGCGGTCTTCGCCGCGCTGACCGGCTGGCTGTCGCTGCTGACGCTGGCGCAGATGGTGAAGATCGTGAGTTTCCTGACCTGGATCCAGATCTTCGCCCCCCGCATCGGGCGCGGCAATATCCCGATGGTCCAGGCGCTGGTCGATGCCCGCGCGACGCGGCGCTGGCTGCGGCTCTGGGCCGCCGGCGCGGGGGGCGGCACGCTCGCCGTCCTGCTGCGGTCGGATGCCGGCTTCCGTCTCGCGGCCGCGCTGCTGCTGATCGCGGCGCTCGGGCTGCTGGCCGAGCTTGTGGCCATACGTCGCCTGCGGCATCTGCCGCCCGTCCAGCGGCCGGACCGGCTGCCGCCGCTTTTCCTGCCGATACGAGACAAGGAAACCTCTGATGTCGCCCTCCGATCCCCGTTCCGCCCCGGCCATCCGGGAGCTTGACGTCCGCCCGCTGCTCGCCCGGGGCGAGGAGCCCTTCGCCGCCATCATGGGGGCCGCCGACGGGCTGGCCCCCGGCGAGCGGCTGCGGCTGATCGCGCCGTTCCGCCCGGTGCCGCTGTTCAATGTCATGGCGAACCGCGGCTTCTCCGCCGCCGACCGGCAACTGCCCGATGGCGGCTGGGAGGTGGTCTTCACCCCGGTCGCCGAGGCGGCGCCGGAACCGGGGCTGGCGCCCGGCTCGGCGGCGGGGGCGGTGCTCTGGCCCGAGCCGGCCGAATCGCTCGACCTGACCGGGATGATGCCGCCGGAGCCGATGGTGGTGATCCTGGAGACGGTGGAGCGGATGGCGACGGGCGAGGTGCTGTTCGCGGTGCTCGACCGCGAGCCGATGTTCCTGTTCCCGGAACTCGCCTCGCGCGGGCATGAATGGGCCGGGAATTTCAGCGCGGATGGCAGCGCCTACCGGCTGCTGATCCGAAGGGGCGTGTGATGGGCGTGCCGGTGTCCAGCATCGAGGCCGCGCTGCGGCAGGTGATCGACCCGGAGACCGGGCGCGACATCGTGGCGATGGGTCTGGTCTACGGGATCGAGGCGGAGGGCGGCGTGGCGCGGGTGGCGATGACCACCACCACGCGCGGCTGCCCGTTGAGCGAGTTCCTGCGCATGGGGGCGGAACAGGCGGTGGCGGCGGTGCCGGGCGTGGAGCGGGCCGAGATCCGGCTGACTTGGGATCCGCCCTGGACGCCGGACCGGATGGCGCCCTGACGGCGGGCGGGGAGGGGGGGCTTCGCCCCCCGGCTGCGCCTCCCCCCAGGATATTTCCGGACAGAAAATGACAGGGCCGGGACTCGTGGGAGTCCCGGTCCTGTTTTTTGGCGTGGGGATCAGCCGGCGCGGGGCGGGCGGCGGGCGCGCAGCAGCATCGGGGCGTATTCGGCGAGGAAGAGGCCGAAGGCGGCGATCCAGAACAGGCCCGCGGCCTCCATCAGCCCCGGCCCGCCGGTGAGATCGGCGAGCGGGCGGGCGAGGGCGGCGGCGAAGAGGCAGAGATAGGCGGCGATGGTGGGGCGCGAGGCGGCGAGGGCGCGCCCGGTATGGCCGCGCGTGGCGCGGGTCATCACGGCGAGCATCATGCAGCCGATCACCCCCACGGTGAAGACATGCAGCGCCGAGGCGGGCAGGACCAGCCCGGCCCCGGCGCCCGCGATGGCGAGAAAGCCGAGCGGCACGAAGGCATAGGCGGCGTGCAGCACGAAGAGCAGCGGCTCGGCCCAGGTCGCGGCGCCGCGCCAGCGGGCCAGCCGCGCGGCGTTCAGCACCGCCGCCGCCGGGGCGGCGGCGAGCAGCAGCCGCGAGTCGGGCAGGAAGGACCAGAGGCCGAGCGTGGCGGCGCTGAAGCCGATCACGCCGATGTCGAAGCGGTTGTAGGGCACCGGGTGGCGGCTTTCGCCGCGCTGGTTCAGCCAGTTGCGGGTGAAGCTGGGGATGATGCGCCCGCCGATGATCAGCACCAGCGCCGTGTAGCCCGCGACCGAGAGCCTGAGCGCCACGCCGGTATCGCCGCCGGTGAGCGCGGCCGCGTGGAAGCCGAGATTGCCCAGCATCACCGCCGTGACGCCGGCCAGCACCTTCAGGTCGTTCCACTTGCGGCCGGCGATGATCTCGCGCGCGGCGATGGCGAGGAGCGCGGGCAGGAAGGCCGCGTCGAGGAAGGCCGCGATCCCCATCCCGGTCCAGCCCGCCGCCGCCATCGCCAGCCGCCCGGCCAGCCATTGCCCGGCCAGCAGCATCAAGGGCCCGCCCGAGACCGGCAGGCTGCCGGTCCAGTTCGGGATGGCGGTCAGCAGGAAACCGGCCAGCACGGCGGGGGCGAAGCCGAACAGCATCTCATGCGCGTGCCAGGCGGAGGCGCCGTAATCGCCGCCCACCGGCACGCCATGGACGAGCGCCGCGATCCACAGCGCCATCGCCGCCACCGCCCAGACCGCGCCGCCCAGGAAGAACGGCCGGAACCCGTAGGACCAGAGCGCCGGCCCGTCCTGTTTCAATCCGCGGGGAATCGCCTTTCGCCTCGTCTCTGCCATGGTCATCACAACCTCCGTATTCCGGTCAGGTTCCAGCGATAGGGCGGGGAACGCTCCGCTCTTTGCGCTGGCGCAAGCAGCAGAGCGAAACGGTCGGAATTGCTTGTTCCGGCGCAACGATAGCGACGCCCCGACACGCTAGACAGTGGTCAACCGGCAAGGAGCCGGGCTGATGAAAAGGAAAAAGCCATGACGACGTTCCCGCTGACCCGCCGCACGATCCTGGCCGGAGCCGCGATGGCCGGCGCCCTCTCGCAGGTCCGCGCCGGGGCGGCGCAGGCCCAGGAAGTGCTGACCCCGGTCTCCGCGACCAGCGCGGATTCGCTGCCGCGGGTGAAGGTGAAACTGGTCGACCCGCCTTTCGTGCACGAGCACGAGCAGGTGGCCACCAGCGGGCCGAAGGTGGTCGAGTTCGAGATGACCATCCACGAGAAGAAGATCGTGCTGGACGACGACGGCACCGAGACCTTCGCCTTCACCTTCAACGGCACGGTGCCCGGCCCGCTGATGGTGGTGCATGAGGGCGACTATGTCGAGCTGACGATGATCAACGCGCCGGAAAACGAGTTGATGCACAATATCGACTTCCACAGCTCGACCGGCGCGCTCGGCGGTGGCGGGCTGACCCAGGTGAACCCCGGCGAGAAGGTGATCCTGCGCTGGAAGGCCACGAAACAGGGCGTCTTCGTCTATCACTGCGCGCCTCCCGGCATGGTGCCGTGGCACGTCACCACCGGCATGAACGGCGCGATCATGGTGCTGCCGCGCGACGGGCTGAAGGACGGCCAGGGCAACCCGCTGAAATACGACAAGATCTACTATGTGGGCGAGCAGGACTTCTATGTGCCGAGGGACGAGAACGGCAATTACAAGAAGTACGAGACCGCGGGCGAAAGCTATGACGACGCCGTGAAGGCGATGCGGACGCTGACCCCCACCCATATCGTGTTCAACGGCAAGGTCGGCGCGCTGACCGGCGACAATGCGATGACCGCGAAAGTGGGCGAGACGGTGCTCATCATCCACAGCCAGGCCAACCGCGACACGCGGCCCCACCTGATCGGCGGGCATGGCAACTATGTCTGGGCGACCGGCAAGTTCCGCAA
>JBDHSR010000318.1:0-4167 GCA_039808305.1 Gemmobacter sp.
CTCGACCAATACTGGCCGCAGGTCACCGCGGCGGGCGACGGCTTCATGGTGACCTGGAGCATCATCGAATACAATGGCGGCTACAATACCGGCCGCAACATCATGGCGCGGATGTTCGACGCGGCGGCCAAGCCGCTCGGCCCGGTCTTCACGGCGGCGCTGGAATATTACGAGAGCGGCGGTGTCGTCACCAGCAGTTGGGAAGTCTATCAATCCATGGCCACGCTGAAGGATGGCCGGATCGTGATGGCCTTCGACAATGACGGCGATGTCGGGCTGAAGATCTTCGCGGCGGACGGTTCGGAAGTGCTGGGCGCGTGGCAAGGCAACAGCGGCGATCTCAACAACTCGTACCCCGATCCGAAGGTCGCCGCTCTGAAGGATGGCCGCTTCGTCGCGGTCTGGAAGGATCATTCCGGCATAGACGGCGACGACCGCGCGGTGGTCGGCCGGATCTTCGAGGCGGACGGCACAGCCTTGGGCGCGGAGTTCGTGCTGACCGAACAGACCAAGAGCATCCAGGGCGCGCCCAATGTCGTGGCGCTCGCCGATGGCGGTTTCGTGGCGACCTGGTGGACCTATATCAACCCGGAGACGGAAGCCTATTGGGACCATATCGTCGGCCGCGTCTTCAACGCCGACGGCAGCGCGCGCGGCGGCACCTTCAACATCCGTCCCGACCATCCCGAAGGCTATGGCAGCAGCGGGGCGCAGATGGTGGCGCTGGACGATGGCGGCTTCCTCGCGCTCTACGGGCTGAGCACGGCGAAATACGGCAATATCTACGGCGACCACGATGTCTACCTGCGCCGCTTCGACGCCAAGGGCAAGATCCTCGGGCCGGAGATGCGGGTCAATCCCGAGAAGCTCGACGCTGCCGGCCGGGTGCTGAACGATGGCGACCAGGTGAACCTGCACGGCGCGGCGCTGGACGACGACCGGGTGGTGCTGGTCTGGACCGATACCGCCACCGGCCAGGCGATGCGCCGGGTGATCGAGGTGTCGGACGTGAACGCGCAGGGCAGCGAGGGCGACGACTTCATCACCCTGACCGGCGCCGGCAAGACCCGCGCGCTCGGCAAGGGCCATGACGCGCTGGCGGGTTCCGGCGGGAACGATACCGTCACCGGCGGCGCCGGCAACGACACCATCGCCGGCGCCGCCGGCAAGGACCGGCTGTCCGGCGGGATCGGCGCCGACCGGATCGACGGCGAGGCGGGGGCGGACCGGATCAGCGGCGACGCCGGCAAGGACCGCCTGTCCGGCGGCGCGGGCGCCGACACCCTGCTGGGCGGGACGGAGGCCGATCTCCTGACCGGCGGCGCGGGCGCGGATGTGCTGACCGGCGGCGCCGGGGCCGACCGCTTCATCTTCGCCGAGGCCTCCGACAGCGCCACCGGCAAGGGGCGCGACCTCATCACCGATTTCCGCGCCGGCATCGACAAGATCGACCTGTCGGCGCTGGATCTCGCCTTCATCGGCCGTCAGGGCTTCCACGGCACCGCGGGCGAGCTGCGCTTCGGCGTGGTGAAGGGCGAGGGGCTGTTGCAGGCCGACCTGAACGGCGACGGCGCCGCCGATCTGGTGATCCGGCTGGAAGGGGTGACCAAATTCGCCGAAGGCGACCTGATCCTGTAAGGGGCCGGCAGCGCGACGGGAAGGCCGGGGGAAGCCCCCCGGCCCTTTCGCGTCTCAGAGGCCGAGGCACCAGCGCATCACCGCCTTCTGGGCGTGCAGCCGGTTCTCGGCCTCGTCGAAGATCACCGAATGCGGGCCGTCCATCACCGCGCTCGTCGCCTCGTCGTTGCGATGGGCGGGCAGGCAATGCATGAAAAGCGCGTCGGGTTTGGCATGGGCCATCAGCGCCTCGTTCACCTGATAGGGGCGAAGCTGGTTGTGCCGCCGCTCCTTGGCGCTTTCGGGGTCGTGCATCGACACCCAGGTGTCGGTGACCACCAGATCGGCCCCCGCCACCGCCTTCGCCGGATCGCGCTCGATGGCGACCGGGCGGCCCTTGGAGGCGGCGAAGTCGAGCCAGACCCGCTCGGGGTCGAGCGTCTCGGGGCCGGTGAACGACAGATCGAAGCCGAATTGCCCGGCGGCATGGGCGAAGCTCGCGAAGACGTTGTTGCCGTCGCCGCACCAGACCACCTTGCGCCCGGCGATCGGGCCGCGATGTTCCTCATAGGTCATCACATCGGCCATGATCTGGCAGGGATGGGTGCGGTTGGTGAGGCCGTTGATCACCGGCACCGTGGCGTGTTCCGCCATCTCCTGCAAGGTCGCCTCCTCGAAGGTGCGGATCATGATGAGATCGACATAGCGGCTGAGCACGCGGGCGGTGTCGGCGATGGTCTCGCCATGGCCGAGCTGCATTTCCTTGCCGGAAAGCACCATGGTCTCGCCGCCCATCTGGCGCACGCCCACGTCGAAGGAGACACGGGTGCGGGTCGAGGGTTTCTCGAAGATCAGCGCGACCATGCGGCCCTTCAGCGGCTGGTCGTCGTCGGGCGTGCCCTTGGGGCGGTTGTTGCGGGCGGCCTTCATGGCGCGGGCAGAATCGATCATCTGCCGCAGGTCGCCGGAGGGGGTGGTGTGGATGTCGAGGAAATGGTTCATCGCGCGGGCTTTCTGGCACATGTCGGACCGGGGGCTGCCTGCCCCCGGACCCCCGGGGATATTTTCAGACAGAAAATGAACAGGGGGCGGCGCGCGGTCGTCGGGAGGCGCGCTGGGCGCGCTCCTCGGTGGCGGGGCGGGGCGCGGGGTCAGGCCGCATCGCGGTCCACCCGCGCGGCGGCGGCGTCGAGCCGTTTCAGCGCCTCGGCGATGTCGGCGTCGGGGATGTTGAGCGCGGGCAGCAGGCGCAGCGTGTTGTCGGCGGCGGGCACGGTGAGGATCTGCTCGGCATAGCCGGCCTGCACCAGATCGGTATTGGGCAGCCGGCATTTCAGGCCGAGCAGCAGGCCCTGGCCCCGCACCGCCTCGAAGACGCGGGGATGGGCGGCGACCAGCGCCTCCAGCCCCTGGCGGAACAGCGCGGCCTTGCGGTTCACCTCGGCGAGGAAGCCGGGGTCGGAGACGATGCGGGCGACGGCGAGGCCGACGGCGCAGCCCAGCGGGTTGCCGCCATAGGTCGAGCCATGGGTGCCGGCGGTCATGCCGGAGGCGGCGTCTTCGGTCGCCAGCACCGCGCCGAGCGGGAAGCCGCCGCCGATCCCCTTGGCCACCATCATGATGTCGGGGGCGGTGCCCGCCCATTCATGGGCGAAGAGCCGGCCGGTGCGGCCCATGCCGCATTGCACCTCGTCGAAGATCAGGAGCGCCCCGGTCTCGTCGCAGAGCCGGCGCAGGGTTTTCAGGAAGGCGTCGGGGAAGGCGCGGATGCCGCCCTCGCCTTGCAGCGGCTCCAGCATCACGGCGGCGGTCGTCGGCCCGAGGGCGGCGCGCAAGGCGGCCTCGTCGGCGAAGGGAAGCTGGCGGAAGCCGGGCATCAGCGGGCCGAAGCCCTTCACCATCTTCTCGGACCCCGCCGCCGCGATGGCGCCAGTGGAACGGCCGTGGAAGGCGCCCTCGAAGGTCAGGATCTCGGTCCGTTCGGGCTGGCCTTTGTCGTGCCAGTATTTCCGCGCCATCTTGAGGGCGAGCTCGGCGGCCTCGGTGCCGGAATTGGTGAAGAACACCGTATCGGCGAAGGTCTGCTCGACCAGCAGCGCGGCGAGGGCCTCCTGTTCCGGGATGCGGTAGAGGTTGGAGACATGCCAGAGCTTGCCGGCCTGTTCGGTCAGCGCCGCGACCAGCCGCGGATCGGCATGGCCCAGCGCGTTCACCGCGATCCCGGCGCCGAGGTCGAGGAAGCGGCGGCCGTCCGTCGTGGTGAGCCAGGAGCCTTCGCCCGTCGCGAAGGCGAGAGGCGCGCGGTTGTAGGTCGGCAGGACGGCGGGGATCATGGGGATATATCCTTGGGTAAGGCGAGGCCATAGGGGTGCCAAAGGCGGGCCGGGCTGTCAACGGGAAGGAAGGGCCGCGAGGCGGCTGGGGATCGCAGGCGCGCGGGCGCCCGGACGCGGGGTCAGGCGCGTCGGCGTCGGGGCAGCGAGAACAGGCGGTTCCGGGCGATCATGGCGCTGTGGTAGCGGCAAACCGGCGGGATGGCAACGGGATTGT
>JBDHSR010000319.1:0-4152 GCA_039808305.1 Gemmobacter sp.
GATCGCCTCGCAGGAGGCCAGCGCGTCGAGGCCGACGGCATGGGCGAGGTTCCAGTCCTTGCCGGGATAGGTGGAGAGCACCAGCGCCAGCTTGCGCGCCGCCTTGGGCGCAGCGCCCAGACGCAGCCGCGCCTCCACCCGGTCGAGCACCGCTTCCACCCGTTCGGGATCGGCGCGATGGGCGAAACGGGCATATTGCAGATCGGGGTCGCGCCGGCCCGGCTGCTTGAAGCTGACCACACCGGCGAAGAGCCGCCCGTCCACCTCGGGCAGCACGACATGCATCGCGAGGTCGGCCGGCGACAGCCCGCGCTCCGCCGTTGCCCAATCCTTGCGCCGCGCGGTGGACAGCGCCACCTGCCAGACCGGACACCCCAGATCGAGCGGCGAGGCGCCGCCTTCGCCCTTGGCCGAAAAGGCGGTGGCGTTGAGGATGGCGGCGGGCCCCGCCGCGCGCAGCATCGCGCCCACCCGCTCCGCCGCGCCCTTCAGCGAGGCGGCGAAGAGGCCGAAGGCGCGCAGCCCGCGCGCCCGCGCGGCACGGATCAGCGCATCGACCGGATCGGTATCGGCGGCGGTCAGGTAGCTGCGGTAGAAGCTTATCACCAGAAGCGGGCCGTCGCCCTCGGGCGCCGCGATCACGCCGCGCTCCGGGTCATACCAGCCGACCTCCGGCACCGTCTTGTCGCCCGGCACCGGCCCGGCATAAAGCCCCGCCGCCAGCGCGAGCTGCGCCAGCGCCGCCTGCGCCGCCACCGCGCCGCCGGCATCGCAGAGCGTCGCCAGCCGCCGCAAGGTGCCCACGGGCAGGGTGGACAGCTCGTCGAGCCGCGCATCGGGCTGGCCATCGGCGGGCAGCACCGCCAGCGCGATGCCGCTCCTCCGGCACAGGTCCTGCACCGAGGCGAGACCATAGGGCCAGTAGCTTTCGCCGCCGATCAGCCGGATCAGGATGCCCTTCGCCCCGGCCAGCGTCCGCTCCAGATAGGTATCGACCGAGATGGGATGGCGCAGCGCCACCAGATTGGCCAGCCGCAGCGTCGGGCAATCGCCGTCCCGCGCCCGCATCCGCTGCCAGCCCGCCGCGAAAGCGCCGAGATCGCTGTCGGAGAAGGACAGCACCACCAGATCCGCCGGGCTCTGGCCCAGATCGGTGGGGGTGTCGGTCTCCTCCAACCCGTGGCTTTCGCGGAAGACGACGTGCAAGGATCAGCCCTCCAGCACCGCGCGGATGGCGGCCTCGTCCACGTTATCATGTTCGGCGATGACCACCAGTTTCGTCGCGCGCGGGGCGTCGCCCCAGGGCCGGTCGTATTGCGCGCGCACCCGCTCGCCCACCGCCTGCACCAGCATCCGCATCGGCTTGCCGGCGACGGCGACGTAGCCCTTGACGCGCAGGATGTCCTGCTCGCGCGCGAGGCGCCGGATCGCCTCCTGCAACGCCTCGGGATCGGCGATCTCGCCCAGTTCGATCACCACCGTGTCGAAATCGTCATGCTCGTGGTCGTCATGGCCGTCATGATGCGACGGACGCGCCGCCAGATCGTCCTCCGCCGCCGCGTTGAGGCCGAGCACGACGCGCGGGTCCACCACGCCCTCGGCCACCGGCAGGATCGGCAGCTTGCGGGGGCTTTCGGCCTCGATCACCGCGCGGGCGGCGGCGAGCCCGGCCTCGCCCGCCAGATCGGCCTTGGTCAGCAGGACCAGATCGGCGCAGGCGATCTGGTCCTCGAACACCTCCGACAGCGGGGTTTCGTGGTCGATGCTGTCATCGGCCGCGCGCTGGGCCTGCACCGCCGCTTCGTCGGGGGCGAAGCGGCCCGCCGCCACGGCCTCGGCATCGGCCAGCGCCACCACGCCGTCCACCGTGATCCTCGAGCGGATCGCCGGCCAGTCGAACGCCTTCAGGAGCGGCTTCGGCAGCGCGAGGCCCGAGGTCTCGATCAGGATATGGTCGGGCCGCTCGGGCAGCGCCATCAGCGCCTCGATGGTGGGGATGAAGTCGTCGGCCACCGTGCAGCAGATGCAGCCATTGGCCAGCTCGACGATGTTCTCCACCGGGCAATTGGCGTCGGCGCAGGATTTCAGGATGTCGCCATCCACCCCCACCGTGCCGAATTCATTGACCAGGATCGCCAGCCGCTTGCCCTGCGGATGGGCCATCAGATGCCGGATCAGCGTGGTTTTCCCCGAGCCGAGAAAGCCGGTGATCACGGTGACGGGGATTTTCGACAGGTCAGACATCGGAAGGCTCCTGTGGGGGGATGCGGGCGAGGCAGTTCTTGCGGAAGATCCCGGGCCGCTCGCGCCAGGGCACGAGGCCGTCGGGGGTGGCGGCATAGCGGGCGGCGCCGTCGAGGATGGCGGCGGCGTCCTCGGCCGGGTCGAGCCGGCCATAGACATAGGTCCATTTGCCGGGCCCCGACAAAGCCACCGCGCAGCCGTTGGAACAGGCCGACAGGCATTCCACCCCGCGCAGCGCCACGCCCTCGGGCAGATGCCCCGCCAGCGCGTCGCGGAGCACCGCGCCGGGCCGCGCCGCCTCGGGATCGGCCCCGGCGCGGCGGCAGGTGGTGCAGACGAGAAGCGTGGCGCGGGCCATGCCGTTCCTTCCGTGAGGGGCATGGGGGAGGCGCGGAAGGGGCCATGAGCCTCTGCCGGTCGCGGAACACCCCGTCCGCCCGTGAAACAACCAGAGGCTGGCAGGTCTCCCGGCTTGCGGAGCGGGTGTTACCCCCCGGCCGCTGCCTTCCCGGGGATGGATACCCAGTGGCGGTTGCGGCCTCTCCGGTCACGGTCGCGGGGGCGGCTGCGCTTGGCCCTGGCGGGCGGACGCATTCCCTCTTCGCCTGCCTCGCGGCAGGAACCAGCTTGCCGAGCCTTGTGCCACAACACCCCCCGGAGTCAAGGCGGGCCGGCGGCATATGGCGGCGCGCGGGCGACATGCCGCAACCGGACGCGCCCGCGTCGCGGCCGACCTTTCGCCGGAAGGCACGATCCTCTACACCGGGGGGAGAGGAGGCGCCGATGACCGAACATACCGCCGCAGACAGCACCGAAGACCTCGCCCGCCACGCCGCCAAGATGGCGAAGAAGAAGGCGGCGCGCGACCGGATCATGGCGACGAAGGAGGGCGAGAAGGGGCTGATCCTCGTCCATACCGGGGCGGGGAAGGGCAAGTCCTCCTCCGGCTTCGGCATGATCCTGCGCTGCATCGCGCATGAAATGCCCTGCGCGGTGGTGCAGTTCATCAAGGGCGCGTGGGATACCGGCGAGCGGCGGCTGATCGAGACGCATTTCCCGGATCTCTGCCAGTTTCACGCCATGGGCGAGGGCTTCACCTGGGAAACCCAGGACAAGGCGCGCGACATCGCCGCCGCCCGGCGCGGCTGGGAAAAGGCCAAGGAGCTGATCCGCGACCCGGACATCCGCTTCGTGCTGCTCGACGAGATCAACATCGCGCTGCGCTACGACTACCTGCCGGTGGAGGAAGTGGTGGCCTTCCTGCGCGACGAGAAGCCGCCGATGACCCATGTCTGCCTGACCGGGCGCAACGCCAGGGACGAGCTGATCGAACTCGCCGATCTGGTGACAGAGATGGCGCTGGTGAAACATCCCTTCCGCTCCGGCATCAAGGCGCAGAAGGGGGTCGAGTTCTGAGCGGGCCGGCGGCCGGGGCAGGGAGGGGGCCAGCCCCCTCGCGCCTGCGGCGCTCACCCCCGGGATATTTGGGCCAGAATGAAAGCAACGATTTGTTTACCGATTCGTGCGACAAGGGAGACGCGGTACAGGGAGGGATCCCGATGACCGCCCAGAGTGAAAGCGCCGCGCCCTCCCCGGTCCGCCGGAACAGGGCGCGGCGCCGCCTTCGGCCTGCTTTCATTCTGGAGGCAAATATCCCCGCCGGAGGCTCCCGCACGCTCCGCCGCGCCGGGGCCGGGGGCGGGCGATGACGGCGCTGATGATCCAGGGCTGCGGCTCCAATGTCGGCAAGTCGCTGCTGGTCGCCGGGCTCTGCCGGGCGGCGCGGCGGCGCGGGCTGTCGGTGGCGCCGTTCAAGCCGCAGAACATGTCGAACAACGCCGCCGTGACGGCGGATGGCGGCGAGATCGGCCGGGCGCAGGCGCTTCAGGCGCTGGCCTGCGGGCTGGA
>JBDHSR010000320.1:0-4144 GCA_039808305.1 Gemmobacter sp.
AAGCCGTGGCTGCGGAGTTCCCAGTTCAGGAACTTCATGTCGAAACTGGCATTGTGGATGACCAGCTTCGCATCGCCGACGAAATCGAGGAAATTCTGCGCCTCCTGCCGGAAGAGCGGCTTGTCGCGCAGGAAATCGTCGCCGAGGCCATGGACCTCGAAGGCTTCCCGCGGCATCGGGCGTTCGGGGTTCAGATAGACGTGGAAGGTGCGGCCGGTGGGCATGTGGTTGAACAGCTCCACCGCGCCGATCTCGACGATACGATGGCCTTCCGAGGGCTCGAAGCCGGTGGTTTCGGTGTCGAGAACGATCTCACGCATGGCGGGACTCGCGGATATAGCCGATCAGGGCGGTGACGGCGGCCTCGACCGAGGCCAGGCTCAGCGTCTCGATGATATGGGTGGCGCGGGCGCGCTTGTCGCGGTCGGGCATCTGGCGGGACAGGATCAGGGCGAACTGTTCCTCGGTCATGCCGGGGCGGGCGAGGACGCGGCGGCGCTGGAGATCGGGCGGCGCGGTGACCAGAAGCGTCGCGTCCATCTCGGCCTCCGATCCCTTCTCGAACAGGAGCGGAATGTCGAGAACCGCAATGTCAGAGACTGTTTCGGCCAGAAATCGAGCGCGATCCGAGGCGACGAGCGGGTGGACGATGGCCTCGATCCGCGACAGCAGATCGGGGTCGGCGGCGATGGCCTGGCGGAGGATGTCGCGCGAGACGATGCCGGTTGCCGTGGCGTCGGGAACGAGGCGGGAGAGCGGTTCGAGGGCGGCGCCGCCGGGGCCGTAAAGCCGATGCACCGCCACATCGGCATCCCAGACCGGAATGCCGGCGGCGCGGAAGAAGCTCGCCGTGGTGGACTTGCCCATGCCGATGGAGCCGGTGAGGCCGAGGCGGAAGACGCTCATGCCGCAAGCACCGCCTGGCGGGTGGCCTCATCGATCTCGGGGCGCTGGCCGAACCAGCGCTCGAACCCCGGCGCGGCCTGATGCAGCAACATGCCGAGACCGTCGACAATGGTGGCTCCGGCCTGCTCCGCCTCGATCAGGAATTGCGTCCTGAGCGGGGTATAGACCAGATCCGTCGCGAGGGCGCCGGGTTCCAGCGCGTCGAGCGGGATGCGGAATTCCGGCTTGCCGACCATGCCGAGCGAGGTGGTGTTCACCACGGTGGCGGCGCCTTCCAGCATGTTGCCGGCCTGAATCCAGTCCTGCACCACCACCTTGGCACCGAAATCGGAGCGGAACGCCTCGGCCCGCGGGCGGGTGCGGTTGGCGATGCGGATCTCCGGCACGCCGACCTCGATTAGCGCGGCGACCACGGCCCGGGCCGCACCGCCGGCGCCGAACACTACGGCCGGGCCCGAGGAGGGCTGCCAGTCCAGCGCGTTCTGGCGCAGATTGGCGATGAAGCCGGCGCCATCGGTGTTGTCGGCATGGATGCGGCCATCCTTGCGGAAGATCAGCGTATTGGCGGCGCCGATCAGCGCGGCGCGGTCGGTCACGATGTCCGCCAGACCGAGGATGGTCTCCTTGTGCGGAATGGTGACGTTCAGCCCGACGAAACCGAGCTTCGGCAGGGTGCGCAACGCCTCGGCCAGATCGGCCTGGGCGATGTCCATCGGGATGTAGTGACCCTTGATGCCGTAGCGCCTCAGCCAGTAGCCATGCAGCGCCGGCGAGCGGCTATGCGCCACCGGCGAGCCGATCACGCCGGCCAGCGGAATGCGCGGATGATCCGTCATGCCTCGATAACCCCCCGGAGTTCGAGCCAGGCCAGAAGCGGCAGCAAGGGCAGGCCCAGAATGGTAAAGTAATCGCCTTCGACCGAAGAGAAAAGCCGCACGCCTTCCTCTTCCAGCCTGTAGGCGCCGGCCGAATGGCGGATGCTGTCCCAGTTGCGCGAGATATAGCCGGCGAGCCAGGTGTCGGAGAAATCGCGCATCGTCAGTTCGGCCCGGCCGACATGCCGCCAGACCGGCGCGCCCTTGTCATAGACGACAAGAGCGGAAAGCAGGCGGTGGCGCTGACCGCGCAGGGCGGTGAGTTGATCATGGGCCTCTTCCGGGGTTTCCGGCTTGCCCCAGGCGCGATGCCGGAACTCCAGCACCTGATCGCAGCCGAGAACCAGCGCCTCCGGATGTTTCTCGGCGATCTTGCGCGCCTTCATCTCGGCCAGAGTATCGGCGATGTCCTGCGGATGGGCGCCCTCGGCTTCGAGACTGCGGCGTATGGTCTCTTCGTCGATGCGGGCGGGATGCGCGGTGACGGCGATCCCCGCATTGCGCAGAAGCGCGAGCCGGGTCTCGGAGGCGGAGGCGAGGAGGAGCGGGCGCGACATGGCAGGGGCAATCTTGTGGAAAAACGCGGTTTGTTCCTCTGGCCGGGCAAGTGAGGAAAACAGGCCGGACCCAGTGGTGGCGGCGCGGGAGGCCGATTGTCAAGCTTGGTGCCGGAATTGTCCACCTGTGGGAAGGCGGCCGGGCGGAACGGGGAGCATTCCGCCACCCACATCGAGGGCACAACCTGTTGTGGAAAGTTCTGCTTACCCTCCGGGCCGGAAATCCGGCGGATTCCATGGGCGGGACGCCATGGGATGACGAAACTGTCCCGGGTTTATCCACGATGCCGGGCCTGTGAGGAAAACTGGGGATCGGTTCATCGATCCGGTTATCCACGGCCCCTATCACATCATTCTCTTTATCTTTTTTCTTTATTAAAGAGAGATGAACGAGAAGCAGGGAGAGCTGCGATGGGCGATTTTCTGGCGACAAGCTATCCTTGGGTGAAGTTCCTGCATGTGATCTCGGTCATCAGCTGGATGGCGGGGCTGTTCTATCTGCCGCGGCTTTTCGTCTATCATGTCGAGCAGGTCGGATCCGGCAATCCGACGGATACGCTGTTCCAGACCATGGAACGGCGCCTGCTGCGGGCGATCATGAACCCGGCGATGATCGGAAGCTGGATCTTCGGGCTGATGCTGGTGGCGACACCGGGCATCGTGGTCTGGAGCGAGATCTGGCCCTGGAGCAAGGCGGCTGCGGTGCTGGGGATGACCTGGTTCCACATGTGGCTGGCGGGGCGGCGGAAGGATCTCGTCGCCGGGCGGAACCGGCTGAGCGGGCGGCAGTTCCGGATGATGAACGAAGTGCCGACCGTGCTGATGATCGTGATCGTCGCTTCGGTGATCGTCAAATTCTGATTTGTTGACTCGAAACCCGATCGGGCTTATCTGGGCGCGAGCAGGGCCGTCCGGCCTGATGCATTTCCCTTTGACAAAGCGATTCCGGCCCCGCTGTCGCGGCGCCTTGCGGGTGACTGCCATGACGATCGAACGCCTCAACCTCTCCGACCTCAAGGCCAAGACCCCGGCGGCGCTGCTGGCGATGGCCGAGGAATGGGAGATCGAGAACGCGCCCTCCATGCGGAAGGGCGAGATGATGTTCTCGATCCTGAAGGAACATGCCGAGGAAGGGCTGGAGATCGGCGGCGACGGGGTGCTGGAAGTGTTGCAGGACGGTTTCGGCTTCCTGCGCAGCCCGGAGGCGAACTATCTGCCCGGTCCGGACGACATCTATGTCAGCCCGGAGATGATCCGGGTCTTCTCGCTCAGGACCGGGGATACCATCGAGGGTGTCATCCAGGCGCCGCGTGACAATGAGCGCTATTTCAGCCTGGTGAAGGCCGAGCGGATCAATTTCGACGATCCCGAGAAAGCCAAGCACAAGGTGCATTTCGACAACCTCACGCCGCTCTATCCGAACGAGCGGCTGAAGATGGAGATCGACAATCCGACGATCAAGGATCGCTCGGCCCGGATCATCGATCTGGTGGCGCCGATCGGCAAGGGGCAGCGGGCGCTAATCGTGGCGCCGCCGCGCACCGGCAAGACCGTGCTGTTGCAGAACATCGCGCATTCCATCGAGGTCAATCACCCGGAATGCTATCTGATCGTGCTGCTGATCGACGAACGGCCCGAGGAAGTGACCGACATGCAGCGCAGCGTGAAGGGCGAGGTGGTATCCTCGACCTTCGACGAGCCGGCGACGCGGCACGTCGCGGTGGCGGAGATGGTGATCGAGAAGGCCAAGCGGCTGGTCGAGCACAAGCGGGACGTGGTGATCCTGCTGGATTCGATCACCCGTCT
>JBDHSR010000321.1:0-4140 GCA_039808305.1 Gemmobacter sp.
GGAACAAGGCGCGAAGCGCTGGCCGGCGCTTCGACGAGGCCGCCGCGATGACAGGACAGGTGGTGCGGTGCCATGAAGCGGCGGCCGATATGCCGCCGCCGCCCGCTGTTGCGCCGGAGGGCGATGGGGTCTGCCCAAGGATCGCGCGAGCCTCGGGGGAACGCCGCTCCGCCTCAGACCGGCACCGCCGTCGTGTGCTTGATCCGCCTGAGCACGAAGATCGACGAGGAACTGGCGATCGCCTCGTGGTCGAGGATGCCGTGCATCAGCACCCGCTCGTAATCCGCCACGTCGCGCGCCACCACATGCAGCAGGTAATCCCAGTCGCCGGTGATCGAATAGCATTCGACCACATCCTCCTGCGTGTCGATGAAGGCCTCGAAGGCGGCGCGCATGGCGCGGCTTTGCGATTTCATGCGGATCTGGCAGAACACGTCCAGCCCGCGCCCCAGCTTCGCCGGATCGGCCAGCCGCACCGCCGGGCCGAGGATGCCGGCCTCCTGCAACGCCTTCACCCGCCGCCAGCAGGAGGCGGCGGAAGAGCCGACGCGCTCCGCCAGATCCTGATGCGACAGATCGCCCTCGCGTTGCAGGGTGCGGAGGATCCTGCGGTCCATCGAATCCAGTTGGATCATATGTTTCGCCATTTTCGGATAATATGGATCATATATATCATAGTATCGGCCATGGGCGGCATGTTTGAAAGGATATTTCATCTCACACTGGCATAATTGATCCCCGGAAACCCGAGGAGACGCGCGATGACCAGAAGCAATGCCCGTGCCAGCCTGCGGAACGCGCCGGATACCGCCGTGGACTGGCGCGAGGTGCTGCGCCTGATGGCGCTGAGCCGCGCGCTGGACGAGATGGAGGAAACCCGCCTCGTGCCCGAGAGGAAGGTGCTCTACCAGTTCTCGGCGCGCGGGCATGACATGGCGCAGATCCTGCTCGGCCTGCGGCTCGACGGGCCGCATGACGCGGTGTGCGGCTACTATCGCTCGCGCCCCATGCTGCTGGCGCTGGGCGTCGATCCGGCGGATGCGCTGGGCTCGGCCATGGGCCGCGCCGGCGGCTATTCGGACGGGCGCGACATCGGCGTGGTGTTCAACTATCCCAACCCGCGCGGCGCGGTGGCCTTGCCGATGTGCGGCGGGGTGGGGGCGCAATACACGCCCACGGCGGGCTGGGCGCAGGCGCTCGACTATCACGCGAAGGTGCTGGGCTCCGGGGCGCATGGCCGCTCCATCGCGGTGGTGCTGGGCGGCGACGGTTCGGTCGCCGCCAACGGCTTCTGGTCGGCGCTGACCATCGCCACCACGCAGCGCCTGCCGATGCTGTTCTATGTCGAGGACAACGGCTTCGGCATCTCCGTCGCCTCCACCGTCCAGACGCCGGGCGGCGACATCGCGGCCAATCTGGCGGCCTGGCGGGGGCTGAGGATCCTCTCCGGCGACGGGACCGATCCGGCCGAGGCGGCGCAACTGACGGCCGAGGCGGTGGCCTATGTGCGCGAGGAGCGCGCGCCCGCGCTGCTGCGGCTGACGGTGCCCCGGCTTCAGGGCCACAGTTTCCAGGACACCCAGGCCTACAAGAGCGACAAGGTGGTGCGGGCCGAACGCGCCCGCGACCCCTGGGCGAAGCTGCGCGGCTTCCTCGTGCCGTCGCGGCTGGGCGCGGCGGATTGGGAGGCCGCCGTCGCCCATGCCTCCGACAAAGCCGAGGCCGCCCGGATGGCCGCCGAGGCGCGCCCCGTCGCCGATCCGGCCGGCATGGGCCGGCATGTGTTCTTCGAGGGCGAGGCGCAGAAGGTCGGCGGCCTGATGCCGCAGGGCTGGCAACCGCCCGCCACCACCGACACCCCGCGCCCCGAGGGCCAGCGCATCAACATGGTCACCGCGATCCGCCGGGTGCTGGATCAGGAACTGGCGCTCAACCCCCGCATGGTGCTGTTCGGCGAGGATGTCGGCCCGAAGGGCGGCGTCCATGCCGTGACGCTGGGCCTTCAGGACCGGCACGGGGCGGAGCGGGTCTTCGACACCTCGCTGTCGGAAGAGGGCATCATCGGCCGCGCGGTGGGCATGGCGCTGGCCGGGCTGCTGCCGGTGCCGGAGATCCAGTTCCGCAAATATGCCGAGCCCGCCACCGAACAGCTCAACGATTGCGGCACGATGCGCTGGCGCACCAATAACGGCTTCGCGGCGCCGATGGTGGTGCGGATGCCGGTCGGCTTCTTCAAATGCGGCGATCCGTGGCACAGCCAGACCAACGAGGTCGCCTTCGTCCACAGCCCCGGCTGGATGGTCGCCGCGCCGTCGAATGCCGAGGATGCGGCGGGTCTCCTGCGCACGGCGCTGCGCGGCAATGATCCGGTGATCTTCCTGGAACACCGCGCCATGCTGGATCACCCCTGGGCGCGCCGGCCTTGGCCGGGCGACGATTTCGGCCTGCCCTTCGGCAAGGCCCGGCTGGTGGCCGGGGGGGACCGCGCCACCATCGTCACCTGGGGTGGCCTGGTGGACCGCTGCCAGGCGGCGGCCGAGGGGCTTTCGGTCGACGTGATCGACCTGCGCACGCTGATGCCATGGGATCGGACGGCGGTGCTGGCTTCGGTCGCGCGCACCCATCGCTGCCTGATCGTGCACGAGGATTTGCGCACCGCCGGGTTCGGGGCCGAGATCGCGGCGGTCGTCGCCTCCGAAGCCTTCACTGATCTGGATGCGCCGGTGGAGCGGTTGACCATGCCCGACATCCCGAGCCCGCATAATCCGGTGCTGCTCGACCGGGCGGTGCCCTCGGTCGCCGCGATCCGGGCGAAGCTCGACGCGCTGATGGAGTTCTGAGATGATCGAGGTTCTGGTGCCGCTGGAGCAGGAAGGGACCGAGGCCGTGGTCTCGACATGGCTCCGCGCCGTGGGCGACATGCTGCGGCGGGACGACCCGTTGCTGGAGCTGGAGACCGACAAGGTGTCGGTCGAGGTGCCGGCCCCGGCGGCGGGGCGGCTGGCGGAGATCCTGGTGCCGCAGGGCGCGCAGGCCCGGCCCGGCATGGTGTTGGCGCGGATCGAGGCGGCGGATGCCGCCGCGCCGTCGGATCAGGCTGGGGAGCCAGAGCCAGTGGCCGAAGCGTCCGCACTCTCCGGCCCGCCGCCGCCCGACACGCGCGATATGTCGGGCTGGCATTCGCCCGCCGTGCGCAAGGCGTTGGCGGAAAGCGGGCTCGATCCCTCCGGCATTCCCGGCACCGGGCGCGACGGCCGGCTGACCCGCGCCGATGTGGACCGGGCGGTCGCGCGGGCGGCCCCCGCCGAAGCCGGGGCGAGCCGCTTCGTTCCGCATGATCCGATGCGCCTCGCCATCGCGCGCAACATGCTGAAATCGGTGACCGAGGCGCCGCAGGTCACCGCGCTGTTCGAGGCCGATTTCAGCGCCGTCATCGCCCATCGCGCCCGCCACAGGGCGGCGTTCGAGGCCGAGGGCATCGCGCTTTCCTACACCGCCTATCTGGTTCTGGCGGCGGCGCGGGCGATGCGGGCGATGCCGCAGGTGAACAGCCGCTGGCATGACGACCGGCTGGAGATCTTCCGCGACGTGAATATCGGCGTCGGCACCGCGCTCGGCGAGAAGGGGCTGGTGGTGCCGGTGATCCACCGGGTGCAGGATTTGTCGCTGCGTGGCGTGGCGGCGCGGTTGCAGGACATCACCGCCCGCGCCCGCGACGGCCGCCTGACCCCCGAGGACATGCGCGGCGGCACCTTCACCCTCTCGAACCACGGCGTTTCCGGTTCGCTTCTGGCGGCGCCGGTGATCCTCAATCCGCCGCAGTCGGCGATCCTCGGTGTGGGCAAGCTGGAAAAGCGGGTGGTGGTGCGCGAGGTGGGCGGGGTGGACACGATCCAGATCCGGCCGATGGCCTATGTCACGCTGACCATCGACCATCGGGTGCTGGACGGGCATCAGACGAATGGCTGGCTCACCGCCTTCGTCGCCGCGCTGGAAGGGTGGGAGGCATAGGACGGATCGCTCCGCCCGGCGGAGGCCCATCGGCGGAGCGGGCGCGGGCCGGCGGCCGATCCGGGTTTCCGCCGCGCGGGGCGATGTCCCGCCCTCCGACGCCTCAGCGCGCGCCCCAGGTGTCGGACA
>JBDHSR010000322.1:0-4106 GCA_039808305.1 Gemmobacter sp.
GCACCGGAATGGCGGAGGCGCTTCCATCCCGGCGCGCAAGCCCTTGAAACCCCCGCGCCGAATGAACACTCTGGGACACTGGATCATCGAAGGGAAACCGTATGGCGCTGCCGGTGCGCGATCAGCTTAGATACTGGGGCATCGCCGCATTGGTCTTCGTGGCCATGCTGTGGTTTCTGGGCAATGTGATCCTGCCCTTCATCGTCGGCGGCGCCATCGCCTATTTCATGGATCCGGTGGCCGACCGGCTGGAGCGGGCGGGGCTGAGCCGCACCGCCGCCACCGGCACCATTTCCATCATCGCGCTGCTCGTCACCGTGCTGCTGGTGCTGGCGGTGCTGCCCGCGCTCTTCAACCAGCTCACCGCGCTGGTGAACGAGGCGCCAACGATGTTCCGCCAGTTGCAGACCTTCATGCTGGAGCGCTTCCCGCAGCTCCAGAACGAGACCTCCACCATGCGGCAGACGCTGGAGAATATCGGCCATGTGATCCAGTCGAAGGGCGGCGAGCTGGCGCAGACCCTGATCGGCTCGGCCATGGGGGTGATCAACGCGCTGGTCTTCATCGTCGTCGTGCCGGTGGTGGCCTTCTACATGCTGCTGGACTGGGACCGCATGGTCGCCCGCATCGACGAGATCCTGCCGCGCGACCACGCGCCGACCATCCGCCGGCTGGCTTCGGAGATCGACACCGTGCTCGCGGCCTTCGTGCGCGGGCAGATCTCGGTCTGCCTCGTCCTCGGCACCTTCTACGCCGTCTCGCTGATGCTGGCGGGGCTGAATTACGGGCTGGTGATCGGCGCCATCGCCGGGGCGATCACCTTCATCCCCTATGTCGGGGCGCTGATCGGCGGCGCGCTGGCCATCGGCGTCGCGCTGTTCCAGTTCTGGGGCGACTGGCTGTCGATCGGCATCGTCGCGGGCATCTTCGCCATCGGCCAGTTCCTCGAAGGCAATGTCATCACGCCGAAGCTGGTCGGCAATTCGGTGGGCCTGCACCCGGTATGGCTGCTGTTCGCGCTTTCCGCCTTCGGGGCGGTGTTCGGCTTCGTCGGCATGCTGGTCGCGGTGCCGGTGGCGGCGGCGCTCGGCGTGCTGGCCCGCTTCGGGATCGAGCAATACAAGCAGAGCCGGCTTTACACCGGCCTCGGACGGCCGCCCTCCGGCCCATGACCCGCCAGCTCGCCTTCGACCTGCCCGCCCGCGCCTCGCTGCGGCGCGAGGATTTCTTCGTCTCGCCCGCCAATGCGATGGCGCTGGCGACGGTGGAGGGCGGGAACTGGCCGCTGGGCAAGCTTCTGCTGATCGGCCCCGAAGGCGCGGGCAAGACCCATCTCGCCCATATCTGGGCGGCAGGGCATGGCGCGGTGATCCTGAACGGCGCGGCGCTGGCGCAGACCGATGTGGAGGCGCGCAGCCGCACCGCCACCGTGGTCGAGGAGGCCGAGGCGGTGGCCGGCGATCCGCGCGCCGAGACCGCGCTCTTCCACCTGCACAACCGGCTGGCCGAACGCCGCCTGCCGCTCCTGCTGACCGCCGCCGCGCCGCCGCGCGACTGGGGCCTCGGCCTGCCCGACCTGCTCAGCCGGATGCAGGGCACCGCCGTCACCCGGCTGGAGCCGCCGGACGACGCGCTGCTCTCCGCCGCGCTGGTGAAGCTGTTCGCCGACCGCCAGATCGCGGTGCCCGCCAGCCTGATCCCCTGGCTGGTGGCGCGGATGGACCGCAGCCTCGCCAGCGCCCGCGCGCTGGTCGCGCGGCTCGACGCCGCGGCGCTGGCGCGCGGCGGCCCGGTCACCCGCCAGCTTGCCGCCGAATTGCTGGACAGTTGTTGAGGCCCCGCCGATACTCGTCATGCAGGCGTTACCGAACCACACCAAAAGACGCATTATGACACAGGCAGATTTCCTCAAAGCCCCCTTCCCCGCCCCGGTCGAACTGCCCGAGGCGGAGACCGCCGGCCCCCGCCGCTTCTTCAACCGCGAGCTGAGCTGGCTCGCCTTCAACTGGCGCGTGCTGGAAGAGGCGGCGAACCCGGCGGTGCCGCTCCTGGAGCGGCTGCGCTTCCTGTCGATCTCGGCCACCAATCTCGACGAGTTCTACACGGTGCGGGTGGCGGGGCTGCGCGCGCTGGTCAGGAACGGCAACGCCATCCGCTCCGAGGACGGCCGCAGCCCGGCCGAACAGCTCGCCCTCATCAACGAGGATGCGCGGCGGCTGATGAAGATGCAGCAGATCACCTACAAGAAGCTGAAACGCGAGATGGAGGCGCAGGGGATCGAGATCCTCACCCGCTCCAAGCTGACCGCGCGCGACCTGAAGCTTCTGGAGACGCATTTCCTGCACAAGGTCTTTCCGGTGCTGTCGCCCTTGGCCATCGACCCGGCGCACCCCTTCCCCTTCATCCCGAATACCGGCTTCACGCTGGCGCTGGCGCTGGAGCGCGAGACCGATCACCGCACGCTTCAGGCGCTGCTGCCGATCCCGCAGCAGGTGGCGCGCTTCGTCTCGCTGCCCGGCAAGCCCGGCGAAAGCCGCTTCCTGCCGCTGGAGGAACTGCTGCTGCTGCATCTCGACATGCTGTTCCCCGGCTATGTCGACCGCGGCCATTGCGCCTTCCGCGTGCTGCGCGACAGCGACCTGGAGGTCGAGGACGAGGCCGAGGATCTGGTCCGCAGCTTCGAGACCGCGCTGAAGCGCCGCCGGCGCGGCGAGGTGATCCGCATGAAGATCAGCGCGGGCTCGCCCCCCGCCCTGAAATCGCTGATCATGGAGGAACTCCACGTCACCCCCGACGAGGTGGTGGCGCTGGGCGGGCTGCTCGGCGTCGCCGATCTCAAGGAACTGGTGCTGTCCTCGCGCCCCGACCTGCTCTGGCCGCCCTTCACCCCCCGCGTGCCGGAGCGGGTGCAGGATCACGAGGGCGACATGTTCGCGGCGATCAAGCAGAAGGACATGCTGCTGCATCACCCCTACGAGACCTTCGACATGGTGATCCGCTTCCTCGAACAGGCGGCGCGCGACCCGAACGTGCTGGCGATCAAGCAGACGCTCTACCGCACCTCATGGGACAGCCCCATCGTTTCGGCGCTTTGCGAGGCGGCGGAGGCCGGGAAATCCGTCACCGCCCTTGTGGAGTTGAAGGCGCGCTTCGACGAGGCGGCGAACATCCGGCAATCGCGGCGGCTGGAACGGGCGGGGGCGCATGTGGTCTACGGCTTCATGCACCTCAAGACCCATGCGAAGATCTCGATCGTGGTGCGGCGCGAGGGCGACAATCTCGTCACCTATACCCATTACGGCACCGGCAACTATCACCCGATCACCGCGCGGATCTATACCGATCTCAGCTTCTTCACCTGCGACGCCGCGCTGGGACGCGACGCGACCAAGGTGTTCAACTACCTCTCCGGCTATGTGCAGCCGCAGGGGCTGGAGAATATCGCCATCGCGCCGATCACGCTGAAGCCGCGCCTGCTGGAGATGATCCGCGCCGAGGCCGACCATGCCCGCGCCGGGCGGCCGGCCGAGATCTGGATCAAGCTGAACTCGCTGATCGAGCCCGAGGTGATCGACGCGCTTTACGCCGCGAGCCAGGCCGGGGTGAAGATCAGCCTCGTGGTGCGCGGCATCTGCGGGCTGCGCCCCGGCGTGAAGGGGTTGTCGGAGAATATCAGGGTGAAATCGGTGGTCGGCCGGTTCCTGGAACACAGCCGCATCGTCTGTTTCGGCAATGGCGGCGGGCTGCCCTCGAAACAGGCGCGGGTGTTTTTGTCCTCGGCCGACTGGATGGGGCGCAACCTCAACCGCCGGGTGGAGACGCTGGTCGAGACGCTGACCCCCACGGTGAAGAACCAGATCATGGGGCAGATCATGGCGGCCAACCTCGCCGACGAGGCGCAGAGCTGGGTGCTGCATCCCGACGGCCATTACAGCCGCCAGCTCGCCGCCGGCGACGGAACGCTGTTCTCCTGCCACCGCTTCTTCATGGAGAACCCCTCGCTCTCCGGCCGCGGCACCGCCGGCGCCAAGGACGTCCCGCGCCTCGCCAGGCCACGGGACGAGGCGCCGGCCTGAACCCACCGGCGCTGCGCGGACGCCGGTCGC
>JBDHSR010000323.1:0-4098 GCA_039808305.1 Gemmobacter sp.
TCCAAGGGCTTCATCGAACTGGCGGGCGCCGACGCGGCCGAGGGCGTGCGCCTGCCCGCCGCCGCGCTGCTGGTGGCGACCCTGCTGGACGACGCCGATCCGCAAAAGCCGGTGGTGACCCAGTATATCGCCGATTTCGAGGCCAAGACCGGCCAGCCGGTCTCCACCTTCGGCGGCCATGCCTATGACGCCTTCCAGATCCTGAAAGGCGCCATCGAGCGCGCGGGCGGCTCCGATCCGGCGGCGATCCGCGACCAGATCGAGGCGACGACGGGCTATGTCGGCACCGGCGGCATCGTGAACATGACCGCCGAGGATCACCTCGGCCTCGACCTGACCGCGTTCAAGATGCTGGAAATCAAGAGCGGCGACTGGACCATCGTCCAGTAACCGCCAGCGGACGGGGCTGCCCCGGCGGGCCGCCTTGTCCTTCCCTGCCAGATGGAGGGGCGGCCCGCCGGGCCGTTCCGTCACCCCTGCCAGCCGGAGCACCTGTCCCATGTCGGAACTTCTGCAATTCCTCCTGTCGGGGGTGACGGTCGGCGCGGTCTATGCGCTGGTCGCCCTCGGTTTCACCATCATCTACAACGCCTCTGACGTGGTGAATTTCGCGCAAGGCGAATTCGTCATGCTGGGCGGCATGATCACCGTCTTCGCCCATGCCGCCGGCCTGCCGCTGCCGCTGGCCGCGCTGGTCGCCATCGCGGCGACGGCCGCCGCCGGGGTGGCGCTGAACAAGCTCGCCATCGAGCCCGCGCGCGGCGCGCCGGTGGTGTCGCTCATCATCATCACCATCGGGGCGTCGATCTTCATCCGGGGCGCGTCGCAGCTTGTCTTCGACAAGCAGATCCACCGCTTCCCGGCCTTTTCGGGCGACGATCCGATCCGCATCCTGGGCGCCACCATCCTGCCGCAGAGCCTTTGGGTCATCGCGGGCGCGGTGCTGGTGTTCATCGCGCTCTGGGCCTTCTTCACGAAAACGCTGCTGGGCCGGGCGGTGCTGGCGACCTCGAACAACCGCCTCGCGGCGCAACTGGTCGGCATCAACACCAATTTCGTGATGACGCTCTCTTTCGCGCTGTCGGCCGGGATCGGCGCGCTGGCGGGGGTGCTGATGACGCCGATCACCATGACCTCCTACGATGTCGGCCTGACGCTGGCGCTGAAGGGCTTCGCCGCCGCGATGCTGGGCGGCATGGGCAATCCGAAAGGGGCGCTGGCGGGCGGCATCCTGCTGGGCCTGCTGGAGGCGCTGACCGCCGGTTACCTCAGCTCGCAATACAAGGACGCGGCGGCCTTCGTCGTCATCCTCGCCGTCCTGTTCTTCATGCCGCAGGGCCTGTTCGGCCGCAAATCCACGGATCGGGTGTGACCATGAAACTGACCCCGAAACAGGCGACCCTTCTGGTCCTGGCGCTGCTGGTCGCCGTGACCCCGTTCTTCTTCCCCTCCGGCTATTATTACCGGGTGGGCGCGCTGATCTTCGTCAACGGCATCGCGGTGACCGGCATCGTGATCCTGACCGGCTATGCCGGGCAGGTCAGCCTCGGCCATGCCGGCTTCGCTGGGATCGGCGGCTATGCCTGCGCGCTGGCGCCGGTGCATCTGGGCCTGCCGCCCTCGCTCTCCATCCTGCTGGGCGCCGCGATCTCGGCGCTGCTGGCCTGGCTGGTCGGCCGGCCGATCCTGCGGCTGAAGGGCTATTACCTCGGCGTCGCCTCGCTCGGCTTCGGGGTGCTGGTCTCGATGGTGCTGAACAACGAGCGCTGGCTGACCCGCGGCCCGGATGGCATCGACGTGCCGGAACTGGCGCTGCGCGACATGCTGAAGGATGCCGGGCTGAAGCTCTCGAATGGCGAGTTCTGGTATTTCTTCACCGGCATCTGCCTCATCATCGGGGCCTGGCTCGCGCTGAACCTGCACAACAGCCCGACCGGGCGCGCCCTGCGCGCGCTGCACGGGTCGGAGATCGCCGCCCGCACCGTGGGCGTCGACGTGGCGCGGCTGAAGCTGCAAGCCTTCGTGATCTCGGCCGTCTACGCCTCGGTCGCGGGCTCGCTGCTGGCCTTGCAGAACAACTTCATCACGCCGGACGTGGCGGGCTTCATGCATTCGATCGAGATGGTGACCATGGCCGTGCTGGGCGGCGCCGGTTCGGTGCTGGGCGCGATCTTCGGCGCGGGCATCCTGACGCTCTTGCCGCAGGTGCTGACCGTCTTCGCGGAATATGAGCAACTGATGCTCGGCCTCGTGATGATGCTGGTGATGATCTTCCTGCGCGAGGGGCTGCTGCCCTCGATCCTGCGCAAGCTCCGGGGGACTGGCGAATGACGCTGCTGTCGATTGAAGGGCTGGGCATCACCTTCGGCGGGCTGAAGGCGGTGAACGATGTGAGCTTCGGCGTGAAGCCGGGCGAGATCGTCTCGGTGATCGGGCCGAACGGCGCGGGCAAGACCACGCTGTTCAACATGATCTCGGGCGTCTATCTGCCCGGCGCCGGCAAGGTGACGCTGAACGGCGAGGATGTGACGGGGATGCGCCCCGACCTGCTGGCGCGGCGCGGCATGAGCCGCACCTTCCAGAACCTCCAGATCTTCCAGAGCATGACGGTGCTGGAAAACGCCATCGCCGGCTATCACCTGCGCGAAAGCGGCCCGGTCTTCGCGGATCTGCTGAACCTGCCCTCGTCGCGCCGCCGCGCCAAGGCGGCGGAGGAGGGGGCGCGGGCGCTCCTTGCCAAGGTCGGTCTCGAACGCGCGGCGGAGCGCGAGGCGGGCAACCTCTCCTACGGCGCGCTGAAGCGGCTGGAGATCGCCCGCGCGCTGGCGCTGAACCCCAAGGTGCTGCTGCTCGATGAACCCGCCGCCGGCTGCAATGCGGTGGAGACGGAAGAGATCGACCACCTGATCGCCGATGTCGCGAAATCCGGCGTCGCCATCCTGCTGGTGGAGCATGACATGAAGATGGTCATGCGCATCTCCAATCACATCGTGGTGCTGGACCATGGCGAGAAGATCGCCGAGGGCGATCCGGCCACGGTCAGCCGCAATCCGGCGGTGATCGCCGCCTATCTCGGGACGGAGGCGGAACATGCTCACGGTTGAGGGGCTGCGCTCGCGCTACGGGCGCATCGAGGTGCTGCACGGGATCGACCTGTCGGTGGAATCGGGCGAGATCGTCACCGTGGTCGGCGCGAACGGGGCCGGCAAGACCACGCTGCTGCGCTGCCTTTCGGGGGTGCAGCCGGTCTCCGGCGGCTCGATCACCTTCCGGGGCGAGGTGCTGACGCCGGTTCCGGCCTATAAGCGGCTGAAGCGCGGCCTCGCGCAATCGCCGGAGGGGCGGCAGATCTTCACCAACCTGACGGTGGAGGAGAACCTGCGCCTCGGCGCCTTCCTCTTCAGCGACGAGCGGGTGGAGAAGGACATGGAAGACGCCTTCCAGATGTTCCCGATCCTGAAGGAGAAGCGTAATCTGGCGGCGGGCGGCCTGTCGGGCGGCCAGCAGCAGATGCTCGCCATGGCGCGGGCGCTGATGGGGCGGCCGTCCTGCCTTCTGCTCGACGAGCCGTCGATGGGCCTCGCGCCGATCATCGTGCAGCAGATCTTCGACGTGGTGAAGGGGCTGAAGGCGCTGAATGTCACCGTGCTTCTGGTCGAACAGAACGCTTTCGGCGCCTTGAAGATTGCGGATCGCGGCTATGTGATGGAAACCGGCCGCATCACCATGAGCGGAACGGCCGAGGAACTGATCGCCGATCCGCGCATCCGCGAAGCCTATCTGGGGATCTGACATGCCCGAAACTGCCAAAGCCGTTGTGACCATCGCCCGCGAAGGGGAAATCGCCATCGTCACCGTCGACAACCCGCCGGTCAACGCGCTCGGCCAGGCGTTGCGGCAGGGGTTGTGGGATGCGGTGGCGGAGCTGGACGCCGACCCTGCCGTGCGGGCGGTGGTGCTGATCTGCGCCGGGCGCACCTTCATCGCCGGGGCCGATGTGCGGGAATTCGGCAAGCCGCCGATGGAGCCGCATCTGCCCGATCTGGTGAACCGGATCGAAGGCGCGGCGAAGCCCTGGGTCGCGGCGATCCATGGCTC
>JBDHSR010000324.1:0-4096 GCA_039808305.1 Gemmobacter sp.
CGTGCGATGGTCCCCCCGGGAAAAACCAGGCGGAACAGGAAGGCATCATCTGACTTGAAGGCCTTCCAGAGCCGGATCTGACCGGCATCGGTCGGATCGTTCCCGAACACGATCTGCATCGGGCTGTGCCCGAGGGCGCCTTTCAGAAACTCTCGTCCGGGGACGCCATCCTTGCCAACACTTCCGAAGCAAATAACGTCGATCAATCCCCATTCCCCGCCGAGCAGGCCGAGCGCCTCCGTCTCGCCGATCTCCACCCAGGCAGGCGCAGGGGTGCCGCCGGGAGCGGCCGGGCTATCGGCGATGAAGATGCGGCTGCCGGCGACGGGATGGAGCATGGATCAATCCTCGGCCGCGTTGACCTTGACCACGTTGCTGTTCACCCAGAGCGAGGCGTTCAGCTTCATGACATTGTTCGCGGTGTCGAGCGCCTCGACAGCCGAACCGACCGCCGCGATGAAGTAACGCTCGGACGGCGTGCCCCCGGGCGGGGCATCGTTCAGTACCAGCTTGAACGCGTAATCGTGCCGGGTCTTCTCGGCCGCCACCAGCGCGATCTGGCCCGCATCGGCATAGTCGAGGCCGCAGACCACCTCCATCGTGCCGGCGTTGCGGGTGCCCTTCAGGCGCCGGTCGCGGTTCGCCGCGATCCCGGAGAAGGCGATTTCGGCCGAGGTGTCCCCGATCGAGCCGAGGCCCTCGGTCTCGCCGATCTCGGTCCAGGACTGGCCCGAGAAGTCCGACTGGGCAAAATCGGTGGATTTGTTCGCCAGCGCGCCGCCGATATAGAGCTTCGCGCCATTGGTGGCATAGATGGTCATTTCTGAACCTCGTTGCGGTTGCGGCGCTCCTCGCGTTGCTTGGCGCCGGAATGACAGGATTTGCAGAGGGTTTGCAGGTTGGTCGGATCGAGGCGGCGTTCCGGGGCGATCCGGCGGGGAACGATGTGATCCACCTCCATGCCCTCCTCGCGGGCGCCGCACAGGATGCAGCGCGGATACCGTTCGAGGTGCTTCGCCCTGACCTTGCGCCAGTCGGCGCCGAGGCCCCGGGTGCTGGCGCTCGGCCGGTCCTTGTCGAACCGGGCCTTGCGCTCGGCTGCCCGCCGCGCTTCGCAGGGGCAGAGGATTCCGGCGGCGACGCGATGGCCGCAGCCGCAGATCCGGGGTGGCTTGGAAGGCATCAGGAAGCCCTCCGGAAATGGGTGCGGTCATGCGGCCCTTGACCCGGCAAAAGCCAGAAAGCGCGGCGGCACGGGAGAGCCGCTTGCCGATGTTGGTCCGACCGCAGGGACCGCAGAAAGGTGCCGCCGCGCTGTTCCATCACGCCACCGGACGAACCGAGGGGGCGAAGACCGCGACAGCCCCGGCCGCGATACTGGTGCCGCCGGCCTTGGTCAGCGACAGCCGCACATAGCGCTTGAAGCCACGATAGCCGAGGCGGAAGGCCGAGGCCGCCGCAAGGGTCGCGGGCGCATCGCTGTCGATCACCGCCGGATCGGCATCGGCGAAATCGCCGGGGGTGGTGGTGTCGCTTTCCTGAAGCGTCACCCCGAAATCGCCGTCGCCGGCGATGGCCCCGGTCGTGACGACGAAGACGAGGCACATCTTGCCCAAGGTGTCGATGATGCCACCGGTTGCCGCCGCTGCCTGCACCGCGGGGGCAAGGGCGGGGGTCGCCCCGAGGTCGGAATAAAGATCGCGCATGGCGGGTTCTCCTTACGAGGTGGCCATCTTGAGCTTGCGGAAGCGGGCGGCCTGAAGGACGCCGCCGCCCACGCGCCGGTTGGCATGGATGCGGGTCAGGCCGTTGACCTTCCGCGTGTAGGGATCGACCAGCACGTCGAGACCGGCCCGGTCGAGGATCCGGTACGCCTTGAAGTCGCCATAGAGGATCGGATGCGCGTTGGCGGCGATATCCTCCATGTCCAGCATCTCGATCACCGGGCGGCCGAGGATGGTTTCCGGCTGGCCCGCCTGATAGCTGGGCTGCCACAGGTAATTGCCCTGCCCGTCCTTCAGCTTGCGGATGGCGGCGAGGGTGGTGCCGTTCATCGCCCAGGCGCCGGCATTGCGATAGGTCGCCGGCAGGGCATACATCAGTGTGATCAGCGCGTCGGCCGACAGATTGGCGGCGTGGCCGTTCGGGGTGGAGGCGATGTCGGGATCCACCATCAGGCCGGAGGGCATCAGCGGGCCCTCGCCCCAGAGGAAGGCATGGGCCTCCTTCTTGCCGAAATCCTCGGCCAGCGCGGCGCGCACTTCCGCCTCGGCCTGCGGGGCATCGGCCAGCAGCCGGTTCGAGATGTCCACGAAGGTCGCCATCTCCTTCACCGCGATCTCCTTCTGGCCGAAGGTGATCTCGCTTTCCTCGCGGGTCTGGGTTTCGCCGACCCATTTCGCATTCGTGGTGTCGCCCCGGGTGGGATAGATGGTCGAGGGCGCCGTGGTGCCTGCAACGGAGGCATGGGCGCGGATCGGCGAATACTCGACCAGATCGCGGATCACTTCCGACGACAGCTCCGGCGGGGCCAGATAGCCGCCCGAGGGGTTAGACGCCTCGTTCAGCGCCTTCCTGTCCTCCTCGGCGATGGCGTCGCCATGACGCAGATAGGCCGCGAAAGCCTTGCGCTCGGCCGAGGGTTCGTCTTTCTTCTCGCCCGGATCGGGGCGATTGGCCTTCGCCTCGATCTTGTCGAGCCGGGTGCCGAATTCGCCCATGCGGGTTTCGACCGTCTTCGTCAGGTCGCCGATGGCCTTGGTGACCATATCGGCGGGATCGTCCTCTTCCCCCTTGAGGGTGAGCATGGTGCTGCCAGGCAGCCAGGTCGTCTTCAGGTGCCGCATGATTACCTCGCGGAAAGCTGCGCCGTGGCGCGTTGAAGGGCGGCGGCGATGCGCAGGGCGCCCACCGCGTCTTTGGCGCTGGTGACCCGGGCGCCGGGATGCATGGGCAGCGTCACCAGCGACGCCTCTATGAGATCGAGGGTGGAGATCGTCCGGCCGCGCGGGCGGCGGGGCACGGCCTTGGCATTGGCGAAGCCGATGGAAATACCGCGCACCGCCCCGGCCCGGACCAGGGCGCGGACCTCGCGGGCGCGCGGCAGGTCATCGACCAGAAGGCGACCGGTCAGGTGCAGTCCGTCCGCCTTCTCCTCGGCCGCTTCCCAGACGCCCACCGGGTCGTTCTGGTCATGGCCGAACAGCATCGGCAGGGGCAGCTTCACCCCGGCGAACGCCCCCTTCTCGATCACGTCGCCGATCCGGTCGGGCGCGCCGAAGGGCCAGGCGAGGGCGGAAATCGCGCCGGCGTCGTCGGCAAGGATCTTGGTTTCGACAAAGCGGCGATCCATCACGCCACCCCGTTGGCGAAGCCGCGGCGGGAGCCGGCGAAGTCGTCGACCTGTTCCTGCACCCAGCGCCCGGCCTTCAGCAGGCGCAGCACGGCGTCGAAGCCGAAGGGCACCGGCTGGCCGTCCTCGCTGGCCTCCCAGCCGATCACGCAGCGGGCGAGGTTGCGCAGCCGCGCCGTCTCGCGGTTCTCCGCGGAAACCCGGCCCTCGTCGTCGGCCATCTCCGCCAGTTCGTCGGCCAGCTTCAGCCGGGCGCGCGCCTGCACCATCGAATCCGGGCCGGCGATCAGCAGGCGGATGCCCACCGGCTTGCCGTCATAGGGGTCGAGCAGATCGAGCCAGCGGCCCCGGTCCTGGTCTTCGGCGATATTGGCGATGTCACTGAGGTTCATCGGGATCCTCTTTCTCGGGCGCCTCGGCGGGCGGCGGGGTCTGGGTGATGTTCGGGTTCAGGAACTCGCCGCCGCCCGGGCGCGGCGGCAGGCCCAGCCAATGCCGGCCCTCGTTCGGGTTGATGGTGCGCGAGGCGACCAGGCTGTTGATGACCGTGGCGCGGGTGGAAAGATCGGCGCGGGTCAGATCGTCCCTGTCGAAGCGGATCACGAAGCGACGGCGCTCCTCGGGCCGGAACAGCGCCCGCCGCAACGCGCCCTCCAGGCCGCGCAGCCACGGTTCCAGCGTGTAGGACAGGAACTCCCGTCCCTTCTGTTCGCTGTTCGCCCAGGTGGCGCGGCTGAGGTCGCC
>JBDHSR010000325.1:0-4094 GCA_039808305.1 Gemmobacter sp.
CGTTGCGGGATTGCAAGGGAAATCGCACATTCCGTCGATTGGATTTGAATCCTGCCGCCGGGATGCCTAGAATAAGGGAAGGAACCAGTGGATCGGAACGGTCGATGACGGCGATTGCGGAAGAGGCGATGATGGAGCGGGCCACCGCCTGGCTCGCGCGCGGCGGATTGCGGCCGACCCGGCAGCGCATGGCGCTGGCGGCGCTTCTGGTCGGCGATGGCGAGGACCGGCATGTGACGGCCGAAAGCCTCTATGCCGCCTCCAGTTCGGCCGAGGAGAAGGTGAGCCTCGCCACGGTCTACAACACGCTGCGCGCCTTCTGCGAGGCGGGGCTGATGCAGGAAGTGGTGGTCGACGGCTCGAAGAGCTATTTCGACACGCGGATGGACGACCATCCGCATTTCTTCTGGGAAGACAGCGCCACGCTGACCGACGCCCCGGCCGAGGAGCTGGAGATCGCCCGCCTGCCCGAGGCGCCGGCGGGCACGCGGATTTCCAAGGTCGATGTGGTGATCCGGCTGCGCGGCGCCTGATCCCTCCGCGAAGGAAAAAAGGCCGTCCCCTGGGGGCGGCCTTTCGCGTTCCTGGGGGCCTGTTCAGAGCCCGGGGATGAAGTTGAAGATCGACCGGCTGCCGAAGCTGGTATCGCCCTTCGCCCCGAAGGAGAAATCCGCCCCCAGCTTCACATAGGGGTCGCTGATCGAGGTCTTGCCGTCATCGCCGTCGACCAGCCCGACCTCGGCGAAGAGCCGGGTCTTCTCGCCCACCGCGTAATCGCCCGAAAGGCCGAGGCGGGTGGCGTCGGCCAGCGTATCGGCGTTGATGTGGTCGAGCGAGAGGCCGAGCCCGAACCGCTCGTTCAGCGGCATATGGCCGGACAGGCCCAGCAGCGTGCCGTTCGATCCGGTCTGGTCGATCATCGCCACATAGCCCTCGACCTCGACGCGGCCCACCTCGCTGGCCAGTTCCACCCCGAAGAAATCCTCCGAGCCGACCACCTTGTCCCAGCCGTAGAACAGCCCGACCGAGGCGCCGGTGTTCAGATGATAGACCAGATGGCTGGTGAAGTTCAGCGCGGTGTCGTCCAGCGCGTGCAGCCCCGACAGGCCGAGATCGAGCTGATAGCCGAAGCGGCCGTAATCCCATTCCAGCCGCGCGGCGGCGGTGGATTTGGCGAGGTCGGTATCCTCGGTGAAGGTCGAATGCGACAGGGTGGCGCGGCCGCCGGCGAATTCGGCCTGGGCGGCGAGGGGCAGCAGGGCAAGCGCCCCGGCAAGGCCCGCGAGACGGGTGAACGACATGACTGGCTCCTGTAGACCGGGCTCGCGCCCGCACTGCTCATGGGCCTTTGCGGCCCTTATGGGAAAGTCATAGCAGAGCCGGGCCGGAAGCACAGCCGATTTTTCGCCGGACCCACCGTGGATGGTGCGGTGTGGCGGAGGCGCGGCAAGATATGGCTCACCCGGCCCGCGCTCAGCGCGGCGCCATCGTGGTCGGCGCGCCGCCCTCGAACAGGTTCGGCCGGGAGTAATCGCAAGGCGCCTCCTGCATCTGGAGGTGCAGCAGCTTGCCGTCATAGGGATGGGCGCGGGCCAGATCCTCGTCGAAGTCGATGCCGAGGCCGGGCGTCTCGGGCGGCAGGATATGGCCCTCTTCCCAGCGGATCGAATTGCGGATCAGCCTCAGGTGGAAGGCGCCGCCGGTCTCGATGGTCTCGGCGATCAGCAGGTTGGGGATCGCGGCGGAGAGGTGGATATTGGCCGCCCATTCCACCGGCCCGGCATAGAGATGCGGCGCCATCTCGGCGTTGAACACCTCGGCCATGGCGGCGATCTTCTTCGCCTCCCAGATGCCGCCGACCCGGCCGAGCGCCGGTTGCAGGATCTTCACCCCGCCCGCGCGCAGGAGCGTGCCGAACTCGGCCTTGGTGGTCAGCCGCTCGCCGGTGGCCAAGGGCACCCGGACCTGCCGCGCCACCTCGGCGAATTCCAGCAGGTTGTCGGGCGGGATCGGTTCTTCGTACCAGAGCGGGTTGTAGGGCTCCAGCTCGCGCCCCAGCCGGATCGCGCCGGGGGTGGTGAACTGGCCATGCGTGCCGAAGAGAAGGTCGGCCCGGTCGCCCACCGCCGCCCGGATCGCCTTGCAGAAGGCGACGGAGCGGGTGATGTCCGACATCGAGGGCTCGTGCCCGCCGCGGATCGTATAGGGGCCGGCGGGGTCGAACTTCACGGCGGTGAAGCCCAGATCGACGAAGCGCATAGCGGCCTCGGCCGCCGCGTCGGGATCGACCCAGAATTGCGCGCTTTCCCGGCCCGGCTCGGGGTAGAGATAGGTATAGGAGCGGATGCGCCGGTTCATCATCCCGCCCAGGAGCGCCCAGACCGGCCGGTTCCGCGCCTTGCCGAGGATGTCCCAGCAGGCGATCTCCAGTCCCGAAAAGGCGCCCATCACCGTGGGATCGGGGCGCTGGGTGAAGCCGGCCGAATAGGCGCGGCGGAACATCAGCTCGATATTCTCCGGGTTCTCGCCCTGCATGTGGCGGGCGAAGACGTCCTCGATCACCGCGCGCATCGCCTCGGGGCCGACGGTGGCGGCGTAGCATTCGCCGTAACCCACGATGCCGTCATCGGTGGTGAGCTTCGGGAAGATCCAGTAGCGCCCGCCCCAGCCCGGCGCGGGAGGCGCCACGATGAAGATTTCGAGGTCTTTCAGCTTCATGCCTGTCTCCTGCCGCCGTTGCGGCGGCCCGTCCCATGGCGCCCGAGCGGCCCTGCAAGGCTAGGGGCGGGTCAGCGCCGCTTCGCGCGGTTTCGCGACAAAGACTGCGACGGCGGCGACCATCAGCAGGGCGGCGACGAGGAAGGGGGCGCCGGGCCAGTGGATCGCCGCGCCGGGGCGGGTGAAATGGCCGAAGACCCAGGTCATCACCAAGGGCGACAGGATCATCGCCAGCGCGTTGAGCGAGGCGATGATACCCTGCAACTCGCCCTGCTGGTCCTCGGGGGTGGCGCGCGACATCAGGGCCTGAAGCGCGGGCGCGGCGAGGCCGCCGATGGCGGTGACCGGCGTGAAGGCCAGCGCCAGAAAGCCGGAGGTGACGAAGGCGTAGAAGCCATAGGTCAGCGCCTCGCCCCACATGCCGAGGAGCGCGGTGCGCCGCTCGCCCAGCCGCGAGATGGCGGGCTGCACCAGCGTCGCCTGCGTGGCGGCCATGCAGATGCCGAAGACGGCGAGCGAAAGGCCGATCCAATGCGCGTCCCAGCCGAAGGCGGCCTTGCCGTAATAGCTCCAGACCGAAGGCCAGACGTTGAAGGTGACGGCGTAGAGGAAGAAGACCAGCAGCAGCGCCTTCAGCCCCGGCAGATGGCGGATCGCCGCGAAGGAGGCCAGCGGATTGGCGCGGGCAAGGCTGAACGGCCGGCGGAGATGGGTCGCCAGGCTCTCGGGCAGCACGATCAGGCCGAAGGCGAGATTGGCCGCCGCCAGCAGCGCCGCGCCCCAGAACGGCGCGCGGGTGTCGATCCCCGCCAGCAGGCCGCCGAGCATCGGCCCGGCGACGAAGCCCGCCCCGAAGGCGGCGCCGATCAGGCCGAAGCGGCGGCCGCGCTCGTCGGGGGTGGAGATGTCGGCGACATAGGCGTTCGCCGTGCTGTGGGTGGCGGCGGCGATACCGGCGACGATGCGCCCGATCAGCAGCAGCCAGACCGTATGCGCCAGCGCCATCAGCACATAGTCGAGCGCCATGACGGCGAGCGAGGCCAGCAGCACCGGCCGCCGCCCGAACCTGTCGGAGAGGTTGCCGACCACCGGGCCGCAGACGAACTGCATCACCGCGAAGGCGGTCGCCAGCACCCCGCCCCAGAGCGCTGCATCGGCCAGCGGGCGGCCCGTCACCTCGACCATCAGGTCGGGCATCACGGGGAAGATCAGCCCGATGCCGATGGCGTCGATCAGCACGGTGATCAGGATGAAGCTGAGGGCGAGGTTCTGGCGCATGGGGCCTCGGGCATGGTGGCCGGGCAGGGTATCCGCGCCGGAATGTCGCGGCAAGGGGCCGCGGCGGGGTGCCGGGGAATATCGGGAAAGGGTTGGCC
>JBDHSR010000326.1:0-4083 GCA_039808305.1 Gemmobacter sp.
TCGGCGTTGAACTCGCGCGTGGGGGTGAACTTCTCGTTCGAATGCCACTTCACGCCCTTGCGCAGGTGGAAGGTGTATTCCAGCCCGTCCTCCGACACGTCCCAGCTTTCGGCCAGGCCCGGCTCCACCTCGGTGGTGCCGTTCTTGAACTCGGCCAGACGGTTGAAGACCGGATGCGCCGAGGCGTCGAAGGTGCCGCCGGCGGTGTAGGGCGACGGGTCGAAGCCCTCGGGCGAGGCTTCCGAGCAGTAGACGAAGGTCTTGGCCAGCGCGGGCATGGCAGAGACCATTGCCAGCGCCGAGGCGGCGATCAGGCTGCGGGTCAGGATCTTCATGTCTCCAGTCCTTTCAGTCGGGGTTGAATATCGGCCGGCCCGCGACGGGCCGGTCTTGCCGGAAGCCGCGGGGAGGCCCCGAGGCCGCGGGATGTGAGGGGACAGGTGTCGCGCGTCATGCGGCCGCCTTCAATGCCTTGCGCTGCGTCAACCGCAAGCGTTTCCGAACGGATCGTCCAAGTTCCGCGCCGGGGCGGAGAACCAGCGCGGGCCGTCCTCCGCCATCCAGGCAATGTCTTCCAGGCGCACGCCGCATTCGCCATAGACGCAGAGCATGGGCTCGATCGAGAAGCACATGCCGGGGGCGAGCGGCGTGGTGTTGCCCGCCACGATATAAGGTTCCTCGTGGATGTCGAGTCCGAGCCCGTGGCCGGTGCGGTGCGGCAGGCCCGGCACCGCGTAGCCGGGGCCGAAGCCCGCTTCGGTCAGCACGCGGCGGGCGGCGGCGTCCACCTCGGCGCAGGGCGCGCCGATCCTTGCGGCGGCGAAGGCGGCGGCCTGGGCGCGGTGCTCCAGCTCCCAGAGCCGGCGCTGCCGGGCGGTGGGGGTGCCGAAGACATAGGTGCGGGTGATGTCGGAGCGGTAGCCGTGCAGGATGCCGCCCAGGTCGACCAGCACCATGTCGCCTTCCGAAAGGGTCTGCGGATGGGGCACGCCATGCGGATAGGCGGTGGCCTCGCCGAACTGCACCGCGACGAACAGCGGCTGAAGGCCCAGCGCGCGATGCGCCGCATCGACGAAGGCGCCGACCTCGGTGGTGGAGATGCCGGGGCGCAGCCCGGCATGGACGGCCTTCTGCACCGCGACGCTCGCATCCATCGCGGTCTGGATGATCGCGATCTCGGCGGCCGATTTCACCTGCCGCTGCGCCACGATCAGCGGTTGCGCCGGCACGACCCGTGCGCCCGCCGCCATCAGCCCGGCCGCGAAGCGGAACGGCGTCGCCGGGTCGATGGCCAGCGGGCCATGCACCCGGCCGGCGATCAGGGCGAAGGGATCCTCGTCCTCCTCCCAGACCGCCACCTCGCCTTGCAGGCGCAGCAGCGTGCGCAGCTTCGGCTCCTCGAAGGTCGGCGAGACATAGGTGAGCGGCCCCTGCGCCGGGATCAGCGCGCCATGGATCCGCTCCGACAGGCCGAGCGACAGTCCGGTGTAATAGGTCAGCGAGGAAGAGGCGTCGAGCCAGACCGCCGCGATGTCATCGGCCCGCATCCGGGCCTGAAGCCCGGCGATCCGCGCCAGAAGCTCCGCGTCCCCGATGGGTTCCGCACGAACCGGCGAAAACCGCGCCAGCGCCGCGTCGAGGCCGGTCATGCCTGGCCTTCCGGGCGCTCGCCCGCATGGCGTGCCATCTTGTCGTGCATTCGCCTCTCCCTGATCTTTCTTGCTCGTAGCGCAAATTGGATCCGATATACAATATGGAATCTTCGCCGCGGCTGCGGCAGGATGCGCGGGAGCGGGGGAGAAGGTCTATGGCCCTGACCGGGGTGGATGTTTCGCAGATGGCCTCGGCATCGGACATCGTGTTCGAGGCCCTGCGCCGGGCCATCGTCACCGGCGAGTTGAAGGACGGCGATCCGCTGCGGCAGGATGCCATCGCGCGGCTGTTCAACACCAGCCGCATTCCGGTGCGCGAGGCGCTGACCATGCTGGAACAGCAGGGGCTGGTGCGGACCCAGCGTTTCAAGGGCGCGGTGGTCACCGGGCTTTCCGTCGACGAGGCGGACGAGATCTTCGACTTCCGCTATCTGGTCGAGGCGCATGTGATGCGCGCGGCGGTGCCCCGCATGACACCGGCGCTGCTGGCCGAGGCCGGGGCGATCTGCGACGCCCTCGCGGCGGAGCGCGATCCGCTGCGCTGGGGCGACCTGAACCGCGCCTTCCATGCCACGCTGCTGCGCGCGAGCGATCTGTCCTTCCATCTGGCCGCGCTCGGCAATGCGATGGACCGGCTCGACCGCTATGTGCGGGCGCAACTGCTGCTGACCGAGGGGCGCGAGCGTTCCAATGCCGAGCATCGGGCGATTCTCGCCGCCTGCGCCGAGGGCGACGCGGATCGGGCGGCGGACCTGGCCGTCGCGCATATCCGCGGCGCCCATCGGTCGATGCGCGCCCATCTCGACGGGATCAAGGCGGGGTTCCGCACCGCCTGACTCAGGCCGGGGCGGGGGCGGGCTCGACCTCCAGCACGGTGAGGCGGCGTTCCTCACCCGTCCGGGTCTCCCAGGTGAAATGCGCGCCCTTGGGCAGGCCGAGCAGCGCCACCCCGATCGGCGTCATCACCGAGACGCGGCCGGCGTCGATGTCGGCCTCCTCCGGAAAGACGAGGCTGAGGGTGTGGCTGCGGCCGGTCGCCTCGTCCAGATAGGTGACGCGGTTGCCGAGCGAGACGACATCGGCGGGCAGCTTCGCCTCCGGCACCACCCTGGCGCGCGACAGCTCGGTGAGCAGCCGGTCGGCCAGATCGGGCTGGCGGTGCAGCGCGCCCTCGGCGAGGGCTTCGAGATGGTCGAAAAGTTCGGCGGCAATGGTGATGCGCGGAAGCGCGGGGGTGCGGGCCATCGGTTCGGTATCCTGTGCGGGCCGCGCGCCCCTCGGGCGGCGGCGGAAAAATGACGGCCCCTGTCAGGGAGCCCTGCGCCGGTCAGGAAGAGGATGGATCGGCCCCGGGAAGCAGGCTCAGCGCAGCACGCCTTCCGCCCGGGGCGAATGCCGGGTCAGAAGCGAACCGGCCATGAGCCGGAAGCGGCGGAGGGGACGCGAGACGATCATCCCCCGAAGGTAGGAAGCCGCCGGGCCGCTGTCAATGATCGGGGTAATGAGGAGGCCGCCGGGGCTGCGCGCGCCCGGCCGGTCCCGCTCATCCATGGGGACGATGACGGCCTTCACCCGCCATCGTGGGATGCGGACAGGTCGGGCCGGCCTCACCCGAAACGGAACGGACTCAGAGCCGGATCTCGCGGAAGCGGCGCGGGTCGATGCCCAGTTGCCGCAACGCGGCGGGGGCGGGGATGCGATGCGCCTCGGTCGCCGCGCTGGCCATGCAGGCGGCGCGGAAGGTGGCAAGGGTTTCGGCGAGCATATGCAGGATGCGGGTCATGGATCGGCCCTCCTTCTGTCATGGCGGGACAGGACAGAGATGGGGCGGATCCCCCCGCGCCGCAACGCGGCGCGGGGGATGGCTGCCATGCCGTCAGGGCAAGGCTCAGTCCTCGTCGCCGGCCAGTTGCGCCAGCACCGCGCCCTTGCCGCGCAGCCGCAGCACCAGCGGCACGACCAGCGCCAGCAGGGCGGCGCCCAGCAGGACCGCCGCGACGGGCGATTCCACCAGCACCGTCCAGTCGCCTTGGCTGATCGCCAGCGCCCGGCGCAATTGCTGCTCGGCCAGCGGGCCGAGGATCAGCCCGACCACGATGGGCGCGATGGGATAGCCGAAGAGCCGCATCACATAGCCCAGCACCCCGAAGCCCAGCAGCATTCCCAGCTCGAAGGCCGAGGGGTTGGCGCCGATGGTGCCCAGTGTCGCGAACAGCAGGATGCCGGCGTAAAGCCAGGGCCGCGGAATGGTCAGCAGCCTCACCCAGAGCCCGATCAGCGGCAGGTTCAGCACCAGGAGCATCGCATTGGCGATCAGCAGCGAGGCGATGAGGCCCCAGACCAGGGTCGGGTTGGTGGCGAAGAGCAAAGGCCCCGGTTGCAGCCCGAATTGCTGGAACCCCGCCAGCATGATCGCCGCCGTGGCCGAGGT
>JBDHSR010000327.1:0-4073 GCA_039808305.1 Gemmobacter sp.
CCGGGCGCTGCGCTAAGGGCAGGAGGACAGCTTTCCCGGAGAGACCGATGACCGGACACCGCACAGATTACAGCGACGTGATTTCCTCCACCGAGGACATCATCGAGGACGCCCGCAACGGCCGGATGTTCATCCTGGTCGATCACGAGGACCGCGAGAACGAGGGCGATCTGGTGATTCCCGCCGAGATGTGCGACGCGGCGGCGGTCAACTTCATGGCGATGCACGGGCGCGGGCTGATCTGCCTCACCCTCACCGGCGAGCGGATCGACCAGCTCGGCCTGCCGCTGATGGCCTCCAAGAACTCCTCGCGGCACGAGACCGCCTTCACCGTCTCCATCGAGGCGCGCGAGGGGGTGGAGACCGGGATCTCCGCCCATGACCGCGCCCGCACCATCGCCGTGGCCATCGACGACGATGCCGGGCCGCAGGACATCGCCACCCCCGGCCATATCTTCCCGCTGCGCGCCCGCGAGGGCGGCGTGCTGGTGCGCGCCGGCCATACCGAGGCCGCGACCGACGTGGCGCGGCTCGCCGGGCTGAAGCCCGCCGGCGTGATCTGCGAGATCATGAACGAGGACGGCACCATGGCGCGCCTGCCCGATCTGGTCCAGTTCGCGCAGCGCCACGGCATCAAGATCGGCACCATCTCGGATCTGATCGCCTATCGCCGCCGCCACGACAATCTGGTGCGCGAGCGCGCGGTGAAGCGGGTGAGCTCGGTCCATGGCGGCGAATGGATCATGCGCATCTTCTCCGATGTGGCGCAGGGCGCGGAACATGTGGTGCTGAGCAAGGGCGACATCGCCTCGGGCGGGCCGGTGCTGGTGCGGATGCATGCGCTCGACCCGCTGGCCGATGTGCTGGGCATCGGCGAGGGCGACGCGGGCGAGCTGCCCGCCGCCATGCGGGTGATCGCGGCCGAGGGGCGCGGCGTGGTCGTGCTGCTGCGCGACACCTCGATGAAGCTGATCGACGGCGCCGAGGCCGCGCCGCAGACGCTGCGGCAATACGGGCTCGGCGCGCAGATCCTCGCGGCGCTCGGGCTGCACGAGATCGTGCTGGTCACCAACCATCAGGCGCCGAAAGTGGTGGGGCTGGAGGCTTACGGCCTGTCCATCACCGGCACCCGCGCGATTACGGAGTGAGCCATGGCCGCGAATGAACAGCATCACACGCTCGACCTGCCGCGCTTCGAGAAGCCGGTGAAGCTTCTGATCGTGGTGGCGCCCTATTACAAGGACATCGCCGACAATCTGGTCGCCGGGGCGAAGGCCGTGGCGGCGGCCTGCGGCGCCGAGGCCGAGGTGATCGAGGTGCCCGGCGCGCTGGAGATCCCGGGCGCCATCGCGCTGGCCGAGCGGCTGTCGAATTATGACGGCTATGTCGGCCTCGGCTGCGTGATCCGGGGCGAGACCACGCATTACGATACCGTCTGCAACGACAGCTCGCGCGGGCTCACCCTCTTGGGCCTGCAAGGCGCCTGCATCGGCAACGGCATCCTGACGGTGGAGAACCGGGCGCAGGCCGAGGTGCGCGCCGATCCGGCCGGGCAGAACAAGGGCGGCGGCGCGGCGGCGGCGGCGCTGCACCTGATCGCGCTGGCGCGGCGCTGGTCGGGCGCGCGCTCCGGCATCGGGTTCCGCAGCGAGACGGGGCATCTGGCATGAAATCCCCCGAGGCGCGCCAGAAGCGGTCCGCCGCGCGGTTCTTCGCGGTGCAGGCGCTGTTTCAGATGGAAAGCTCCGGTCAGACGGTGGAGCGGGTGGTGCGCGAATTCGACGAATACCGCTTCGGCGAGCGGTTCGAGGATGGCACCGAGATGGCCGAGGGCGATCCCGGCCATTTCCGCACGCTGGTGTCCGAGGCGGTGAACTGGCAGGCGAAGATCGACCAGATGACCGACCGGGCGCTGGTGGCGAAATGGCCGATCGACCGCATCGACCCGGTGCTGCGGGCGCTGTTCCGCGCCGCCGGGGCCGAGATGGTGGCGATGGAGACGCCGCCCAAGGTGGTGATCACCGAATTCGTCGATGTGGCCAAGGCCTTCTTCCCCGAGGGGAAGGAGCCGAAATTCGTCAATGCCGTTCTGGATCACATGGCGCGCGAGGCGAAGCCGCAGGCTTTTTCCGGCTGAGGTCCAAGGATCGGGCGGGGCCGCGCGTCTTACCGGGGCAGTTTTCGGAAAGGACCGACAGATGATCCGCAAGACCCTCGCAGCCCTTCTCCTGCTCGCCGCCTGCACGCAGGGCGAGGCCGGCGGCGTGACCGAGGCCGCCATCGCCCACGACTGGCGACTGGTGTCGCTGAACGGGCAGGCCTTCGCCGCCCGCGCCACGCTCGATCTGACCGAGGCGGGCCGGGCGGCGGGGCAGGCGCCCTGCAACCGCTATTTCGGCGCGCGCGAGGGGGAGTTGCCCGCGTTCCGGCTGGCCGGTGTCGGCGCCACCCGCATGGCCTGCGCCGATCTCGCCGCCGAGGACGATTTCCTGCGCGCGCTCGGCGCGGTGCGGGCGGCGGCGCTGGAGGAGGGGCGTCTGGTCCTCACCGGGCCGGAGGTTCGGCTGGAATTCGCGCCCGCGGCGGAATGATCGCGGCATCGCGGCGAATTGCCTCTGGCGCCCCGGCGTGAGGGTGCTAGCATATTTCCGTTACATACGGAGAATCGCCATGCCGAAACTCGTCCGCCTCTATATCGTCAATGTGGCTATCGGCTTCGCGCTGGCGGTGGTCTTCGTGGCCGGGCTGGTCTGGCTCGACGTGGCGCATCTGCGGCATCTGGTGCTGGAGACCCCGCATGGCTGGCTGGCCGGGCTGATGCTGGTGATGTTCAACGGCGTGGTCTTCGCCGGGGCGCAATTCGCCATCGCGGTGATGCGGATGGCCGAGCCCGACGACACCCCGCGCGGCGGCCGCCGGATGCCGGCGGAACTGCGCCCGATCCGGGTCGAGGCGGTGGCGCGCCCCGTCCAGCGCGGCCTGCGCCGCTGATTTCAGGGATCTCGGCTGAAAGCCCGGCTCCGGCCGGGCTTTTTGCGTTCTGCGGGCGGTTTGCGGGTGGACCGGGGAGCCGCTTCTGTCCCGCAGACCTGCGCCGCGTCTGGTCCGCGCGCCGGTTGTATCGTGTCGGCCTCCGGCAGGCAGGTCCCGCATCTCCAGGGTCCGCCGGGCGGAAAAGATCTTGGCATTGCCTGCGCGCGGTGACGGCATTCCGAGGGCGGCGGCTCGTGGTTCCGAAGGGGGCGGCACCCGCCGATGGGGCGCAGGGCAGGGAATGGCCGAATACCTGTCTATCGTCCGCAAAGGTGGTCAACAGGCGACTTGGACCGCAGAGCGGCGCCGGGCCGATTGGAGTATCCCTCCGACACTCAAGAGACCCATTGCCAAGCCTTCGCCTGAGCCGCAGACCTGCCCGGAACAAGGGGCGTAAGCCCCGCCGGGCAGCGCCCGACCGCCCCCTCGGGCGGGCGCTTCGGTGACGTAAGCGCGGGGATCGGTCATAGGCGGTGCTGCACCATAAAGTGCAGGCCACAGCCGTTGCGGCGCCCACCCGGCGGTCGGGCGCTGCCCTCTGGTGTATAGGGGCAGAGGCGGGGGCTGTTTTACCCGCCGGGCCGCATGAGCCGCAGGTCGATGCCGATCCATCCGTCGCGTGGCTGCTTCACCGCCGCGCAGGTGATCGCCCTTATCGGAGCCGCCCGCCAGGAGGCAGCCTGAATATCGCGCTTGCGCCGATCATCCGGCATGGCCCCGCCCGACCCTCTGCCGGGGGATTGCCCGGCAACCCTCCGCTTCCCCCGAAACCCGACCGCCCCGCATGGCGCCGATCCCCCCCGAATCCCGCATCTTTCCCTTCCCGGTCAACCTGTTGCCCTTCCGGCACGTCCTGAAACTGCCCTAGCGGCAGGCGTGGGAACCCGGCCCTTTTCGGCAAGGCCCCGCGCGCGCCCAGGGCCGGAACCGGCGGAGAAGCGCGCCCTTTGCCGGGCCCCGGACCCGTCGTCTTGAACCTTCCCGCGGCCGGGCCACCTCTGCCGGGCACCGCGGCGTGCTGTCGCGGTTGTGATGTGCAA
>JBDHSR010000328.1:0-4070 GCA_039808305.1 Gemmobacter sp.
GGGCAAGGGGGGCATGCCGGGTCGCCCCCCATCCCGATCAGTTCGCCGCCGGCATGGCCGAGCGGCCCAGGGAGGCCGGATCGTCCTTGCTGTAGACAGGCAGGGCTTCCAGTTGCGCCCGGCTCCAGGGCAGGTAGACGCGGGTCTCGCTGCCGCTGCGATAGATGGCGAGATCGGAGATCGGCACCGCGACGCGATGCTCGCCCATCCCGAGGAAGCCGCCGATGTCCAGCACCGCATGGGTCGCCCGGCCGGCCGGGGAGGACGCGCCGTCGCTGCCGGCCATATCGGCGCCGGCTGTCGTGCCGTCGGTCGTGGCAGCCCCGGTCGCGGTATCGCCGCCGGTCGCGGGCGTCGTGTCGTCGGCACCCCCGGTCTCCGGCGCGGTGGCGCTGTCGGCCATGCCGCCGCTGGAGCCGTCGGCCGGGGCCTTGTCGGTCGCGCCGCCTCCGCCCGCATCGGCGCCGTTGTCGGTGCCCGTGCCGGTCGTGGCGCCATCGGACGCGCTGCCGGTGGTGTCATCCGTGCCGGTGGCACCGCCCGCCTCCGGCATCGCACCCGTGGTGCCGCCGCCGCCCGAGGCGCCGATATCCAGCACCAGATCATGCACATCGCCGATCGACTCGCCGGTGGCGTCGTAGATCGTGGCGCCCAGCAGATCCTCGGCGGTCAGGACGATATCCTGCCGCACGAAGCCCTCGGGCGCGGCGATGTCCGGCATGGTCGCGGTATCGGCCGGCGCCGCCGGGTCGGCGGTCTGGGCAAGAAGCGGCGCCGCCGTCAGGGCCGAAACGAGCATGGTGGTCAGAAGCAGGGTCTTCATGGTGTTCTCCTCCGTGGTTCAGTCGCCGGACCGCGGCGACGCGGGTCGTCGGTTCCGGTCAAAGCCGGGAGAAAAGCCGCGACAGCCCCCTCTCCGCGATGGCCGCGCGGGCCGCGTCGCGGGGCAGCCAGACGCGCCGCCGCTCGCCGGCCTCCTTCCAGTCGGGCAGCTGGCGTTCCACCCGCAGCGGAAAGACGGTGACCCGGACCGGCAGCGCGCAATCGTCGAAAACCTTCACATACCGGTAATGGCCCAGCGGGCGCGGCGTGATCCGGCCCTCGACCCCGGCCTCCTCCATCGCCTCGATGGCGGCGGCCTCGGGGCGGGTATGGCGGCGCATCGGCCAGCCCTTCGGAATGATCAGCCGCCTGGTCCGCCGCGAAGTGATGAGCAGGATCTCCACCCCGGACCGGCCCTTGCGCCAGGGCAGGGCGGCGACCTGATCCAGCACCTGCCGGCGACGCAGTGCCTGGCGGATCGTTTTCGGTTTCGGCGCCATGCGCAGCCCCCCTCAGCCCCCGGCGCGCGGATCGGCCGGATCGCGTTTCATCGACGTTCCTCTCTGGTGGTTCGACCGATCCAACCCGACGCCGGAGGGATTGTTCCCCGGGCCGGTTCACCGGCTGTCGGCCAGCCACTTGCCCAGGAAAAGGCCCGCTCCCATCGCGGCAAATCCTGCGACGACTCCGGGCGGGCCGAGGACGAGATGCCAGCCCGGGCTCATCCACCGGGGCAGCAGCCCGTAATCGACGACCGCCGCGAGAAGCGCGACAGCCAGGCCGAGCGCGAAGAGCGGAAATGCGGAGCGGATGCGCAGCAAAGACGCCCCGGCCACATACGGAACCGCCCAGAACAGCGCGGCGAGAACATGCGTGAGAAGGCCCAGCCCCGTCACCCCCGGCTCGACCGCCTTCAGCCGGGCCGCCTCGGCCCCGAAAGCCCAATGGGCGGTGGCGTTGAGCGCAGCGAGCGGCCAGTCGCCGCGAAGCGCGGACGCCGCCGCAAGCGCCGCCAGCGACAGCACCGCGCCGGCGATGCCCGCATGGAGCATCTCGGAGACCCGATGGCGCCCGGCGGGACCGATGCTGCTCTGCCGCGCCATCAGTAGGTGCCCGGCGGATCGCTGGCGGGAAAGGATTGATCGCCCGCCTCATCCACGATGTCCCAGTTCTTCGGCGGATTCCGCATCTCGCGCCGTCCCGCCGGGCGGATATAGGGATAATCGGGCGTGGCTCCCGGCCTTCTGGCCGCCCTGATCAGGGCGATGCCCGCCATGGCGAGAAGCGCGAGTTTGAGGATGGATCGCATCTTTCCGTCTCCTGAGTTGAAAGCGAATGCCATTCCGCGCCTTCCGGGCTTTCACGCGCGGCGGCCCGATGTCGGCCCCGCGCGGCGGGGAGCACTGGATCATCCGGTCGAGCGGCCCCATGCCCCCGCTTTCCCCGGGTTGAGATACCGATCCCGAATGGTCCTGTTCCCGGCCGCCCCGCCCGGAAGCCTCGAACCCGTCCCGAATTGCGGCCCGCGTCGAGAGAGGCCGGCCCGGAAGGATCGACCCGCGCCTTCGCCGATCAGCGCTTTGCGGGTTCACCGATTTCGAGACGCCGGAAATAGGTGTCGAGGACGGCCGGCATGTGGTCCAGCAGCCAGGCGGCCATCGCCTCTTCCTGGGCCAGGATCCGCTTCAGGACGGAGACCGCATCGGCATCGCCCAATGTTTCGGCGGTGGCGATGAGGATCCGGTAGCTGGCGATTTCCATCTGCTCGAAGGCATAGCTGAAGAGGCCGCCCTTCACGACCTCATCCGAGGCGACCATTCCGGACAGGTTCTGGCCGAAGGCCATCAGGCGGCCCGTCGCGTCCTTCACGACCGAACCGGATTCGCCGCGGGTCCGGAGCAGATCATCCAGCCACGCCACCTGCTGCTCGGTTTCGTGGATATGCTGTTCGATCCGCACGCGCAGCTCTGGATAATTCTCGATGCGGGCCGCCTGACCGTTCAGCAGGGTCAGCGCCTGTTTCTCGGCGGCATGCGCGTCGCGCATCCAGTCGATGAAGGTTTCCCGGATTCGTTCCATGGGGTCCTGTCTCCCTTGGGCGCGCGCATGGAGGCTCGGCCGCCATGCGCGGGCTGCGCGGTGTCAGCGGGTCTGGTTCCGGTCGCCGCCATCCTGATCCTGACGGCCTTCCTGACGCCGGTTCTCCTGATCCTGGCGGGGGTCCTTGCCAGCCTGACCCGGTTGCCCTTGGCCCGGCTGGCCCTGATCCGGCTGACCTTGGCCCGCCTGCCCTGGGCCCGCCTGTCCCTGACCCCGCTGGTCGTTCTGGTTCTGGTCGGTGCGATTCTGGTTTGCCATGACGGCTCCTCCTGTCTGCCAGCTGACGCGATTGCCGTGTCAGCATCGGTCCAACCGGCCGGCCCCCGGATTGTTCCGGGAGATTTCCGCAGGGGTGTCGCGGCGCCGTCCCGGTGCAGGAAGGAGAAGGTGGCGCCCCGGTCCGATGCGCGTTCCATCGGCCGGCGGCGAGCGCCGGCGGAATGGTGATCGTCATCGACACCACCGGCGCCATCGGCATCGGCTCCGGTGCCCTCGTCGCCTTCCGGGATCTCATCCTCCAGACGGACGAAGCCGCGCTGCGCATCAAGCTTCCCGTCCGGAGCGATGCCGACGAAAGCACCTGCCTGGCGGCTATCCGAAGGATCGCAGGTCGGCAGGCGGCTTTCGAAAGCCTCGAGCGCCGCCTCGATCTCGCCGAGGCGCGCAGCCGCTTCTGTTTCACCAGGAGCGCCAGCGCCTGATGGCGGCGGCCGCCCGCCGGCATGTCGAAAACGCTGGTTTCCTGGCCCTCTCTGTCGAGGCGCGGCCGGAGGTTGAGGCTTTGCAGCAGACCGCGCCGCGCGCTGTCCTCGGCCAGTTCCTCGACGGACACATTGGCCTTGATCTTGCGGACATTCGCCTGGCTGAGCGACAGCTTGTCGAAGGGGAGATCGCGCGAGCGCGAGAGGGTGATCTTCCGAACGGCCTTGGCCATCTGTCTTCTCCACGACGGGCGCCGAGAGCCTCTCTCCCGGTCTCCCACCCCGTCGCAGCCCCCTGCCTCCTCTTGCTCCAGGCCCCGCCTTGCAGCCTCAGGCAACAGCCTCCACCCCCCCGGATCCGCCAGCGCCCTTCGAAAGAAACGGAGCGCCGTCAATCTCGAACCACATGTCGATCAATCACCGCGTCGACATCGAAGAGCATGGGGT
>JBDHSR010000329.1:0-4068 GCA_039808305.1 Gemmobacter sp.
ATCCGCGACATCGTGGGCGGCCGCTCGGCCGCCTATGAGCAGGAACTGGGCAAGGCCCGCAGGACGGCGCTGGCCGAGATGGAAGAGGCGGCGCAGGCGCTCGGCGCAAATGCGGTCGTCGGCGTCGATCTCGACTACGAAGTCATCAACAACATGCTGATGGTGTCGGCCTCCGGCACCGCCGTCACCATCGCCTGAGGAAGAAAAATGCTGGAAATCAAGAACCTGCACGTCAAGCTGGAAGAGGGCGACAAGGTGATCCTCAAGGGCGTCGACCTGACGGTCGAGGCCGGGAAGGTGCATGCGATCATGGGGCCGAACGGCTCTGGCAAGTCGACGCTCTCCTATGTCCTGTCGGGCCGCGACGGCTATGAGGTGACCGAGGGCTCGGCCACGCTCGACGGGCGGGAACTCTTGGAGATGGAGCCGGAGGAACGCGCGGCGGCGGGCCTCTTCCTCGCCTTCCAATATCCGGTGGAGATCCCGGGCGTCGGCAACATGACCTTCCTGCGCACCGCGGTGAACGCGCAGCGCAAGGCGCGCGGCGAGGAGGAGCTGTCGGCCGGCGAGTTCCTGAAGATCGTGCGCGAGAAGGCCAAGGCGCTGAAGATCGACGCCGAGATGATGAAGCGGCCGGTCAATGTCGGCTTCTCGGGCGGCGAGAAGAAGCGCAACGAGATCCTCCAGATGGCGATGCTGGAGCCGAAGATGTGCATCCTCGACGAGACCGATTCGGGGCTCGACGTGGATGCGATGAAGCTGGTGGCGGATGGCGTGAACGCGCTGCGCGACGCGGGCCGGGCCTTCCTCGTCATCACCCATTACCAGCGGCTGCTGGACCATATCAAACCGGATGTGGTGCATATCATGGCCGATGGCCGCATCGTGAAATCGGGCGGGCCGGAGCTGGCGCTGGAGGTCGAGCATAACGGCTACGCCAATATCCTGGCCGAGGTGCAGTGATGGCGGTGGCGCAGGCGAAACTCGACGCGGCGGCGGCGCGGCTCGACGCGCTCGCCTTGCCGCAGGCGGGATGGACGGCGGCGGCAAGGCGCGACGCGGCGGCGCGGCTGAAGGCGATGGGCCTGCCGGGGCGGCGCGACGAATACTGGCGCTATACCGACGCGGCGACGCTGAGCCAGCCGGCGCCGCAGCCGGCGGCGCTGTTCGACCCCTCGGACGAGCCGATGGTGTTCACCGGGCTCGACCGGGTGAAGCTGGTCTTCGTCGATGGCGTGTTCGATCCGGCGCAGTCGGACGATCCGGCGGCGGCCGGGGTGGAATTGCTGAGCCGCCAGACGGCCGACATCCATTGGGCGCAGGGGCTTTACGGCGTGCTGGAAGCGCGGGGGCAGAACCCGGTGCAGCGGCCCTTCGCCGTGCTGAATACCGCTGCGGCGGGCGAGGGCGTGCTGATCCGGGTCACCGGCAAGGCGGCGAAGCCGGTCTCGCTGGTCTATCTGCATCAATCCGACAGCTCCGACGCGATCCTGCATCACTGCGTGAAGCTGGAAGAGGGGGCGGAACTGACGCTGCTGGAGAACGGCCCGGCGGCGGCGCGGCTCAACGCGGTGCTGGAGGTCGAGGTCGCCGATGGTGCCCGCTTCCACCATATCCGCACCCAGGGCCGCGATCATGAGCGCCGCGCGGTGACCCATATCTTCGCCCGGCTCGGGCGGGAATCGCTGTTCAAGAGCTTCACCCTCACCGCCAATGGCGCGCTGACCCGCAACGAGGCGGTGCTGGAGCTGACCGGCGACGACGCGGTGGCGCATGTCGCCGGGGCGGCGGTGGGCGACGGCGCCTTCCACCATGACGACACGGTGTTCGTGACCCATGCCGCCGAGCGTTGCGAAAGCCGGCAGGTGTTCAAGAAGGTGCTGAAGAACGGCGCGGTCGGCGTGTTCCAGGGCAAGATCCTCGTCAAGCCCGGCGCGCAGAAGACCGACGGCTACCAGATCTCGCAGAGCCTGCTGCTGGACGAGACCTCGCAATTCCTCGCGAAGCCCGAGCTGGAGATCTATGCCGACGACGTGAAATGCTCGCATGGCTCGACCTCCGGCGCCATCGACGAGACGGCGCTTTACTACCTGCGCTCGCGCGGGGTGCCGCTCCGGCAGGCGCAGTCGCTCTTGGTGCTGGCCTTCCTCGCCGAGGCGATCGGCGAGATCGAGGACGAGGCGATCGCCGAGGACATCCGGCTGCGGCTGGAGGGCTGGCTCGCCCGGCACGACAGGTAATGGCGGTCACGGCGGATATCGTGGAAAGCTGGCGGCGCCCGCGCGCCGTCTTCCGTCGGCATCTGGCGCGCGGGCAGTCGGAGGCTTTCGCCTTCAGCCTGCTCTTCGTCTTTCTGCTCATGGCGCTGGTCGCGCGCTATCCGGCGGCGGCGCGGGTCAATGCGCTGGACCCCACGATCCCGGTGCCGCCGCAGATCCTCGGCACCGCGATGGGGCTGCTGGCGGCGATCCCGCTGCTTTACGGCCTCGCCGCGCTGTCGCATCTGGTGTCGCGCGCCTTCGGCGGGCGGGGCGGCTGGTATGGCGCGCGGATGGCGCTGTTCTGGGCGCTGGTCGCCACCACGCCCTTCCTGCTGCTGAGCGGCATCGTCGCCGGGATGATCGGGCCGGGGCCGCAACTGATGCTGACCGGCGGCGTCACCTTCGCCGCCTTCCTCTTCCAGTGGCTGACCGCGCTCGCGGTGGCCGAAACCGGGGTGTCCTGATGTTCGATGTGGCGAAGATCCGTGCCGATTTCCCGATCCTCGCGCGCGAGGTGAACGGCAAGCCCTTGGTCTATCTCGACAACGGCGCCTCGGCGCAGAAGCCGCAATGCGTGATCGACGCGATTTTGCAAAGCTATTCGCAGGAATATGCAAATGTGCATCGCGGGCTGCATTACCTGTCGAACCTCGCCACCGAGAAATACGAGGCGGTGCGCGGCACCATCGCGCGTTTCCTGAACGCCGCCGACGAGGCGGAGATCGTCTTCACCTCCGGCGCGACCGAGGGGATCAACCTGGTCTCCTACGCCTGGGCCGCGCCGCGCCTTCAGGCGGGCGACGAGATCGTGCTGTCGGTCATGGAGCATCACGCCAATATCGTGCCCTGGCATTTCCTGCGCGAGCGGCAGGGCGTGGTGCTGAAATGGGTGGAGTGCGACCTGAACGGCGATCTCGACCCGCAGGCGGTGATCGACGCCATCGGGCCGCGGACGAAGCTGGTCGCCGTCACCCATATGTCGAACGTGCTGGGCACGGTGGTCGATGTGGCGGCGATCTGCCGGGGCGCGCGCGAGAAGGGCGTGCCGGTGCTGGTCGACGGCTCGCAGGGCGCGGTGCATATGCCGGTCGACGTGCAGGCGCTCGGCTGCGATTTCTACGCCATCACCGGCCACAAGCTCTATGGCCCCAGCGGCTCGGGCGCGATCTGGATCCGGCGCGAGCGTCAGGCCGAGATGCGCCCCTTCCTCGGCGGCGGCGACATGATCCGCGAGGTCACGTGCGAGGCGGTCACCTGGGCCGACCCGCCGATGAAGTTCGAGGCCGGAACGCCCGGCATCGTGCAGCAGATCGGGCTGGGCGTGGCGCTCGATTATCTGATGAGCCTCGGGATGGAAAACATCGCCGCCCATGAACGCCGGTTGCGCGACTATGCCCGCGACCGGCTCGCCGGTCTCAACTGGCTGAACGTGCAGGGCAATTCGGCGGGGAAGGGGGCGATCTTCTCCTTCACGCTGCAAGGCCCGGCCCATGCCCACGACATCTCGACCGTGCTCGACCGCAAGGGCATCGCGGTGCGCGCCGGCACCCATTGCGCCATGCCTCTGCTGGAGCATTTCGGGGTGAGCGCGACCTGCCGCGCCTCCTTCGCGCTCTACAATACCGAGGCCGAGGTCGATCTTCTGGTCGAGGCGCTGGAACTCTGCCACGATCTTTTCGCCTGATTTCCGGGTTGCGGCCCCATGCGGCTTGGTCTATGCAGTCCGCAACGCACCCATAGCTCAGCTGGATAGAGCGTTGCCCTCCGAAGGCAAAGGTCGCACGTTCGAATCGTGCTGGGTGCGCCA
>JBDHSR010000330.1:0-4041 GCA_039808305.1 Gemmobacter sp.
GCAGCCGGTGCTGGTGCATCGCATGGCGCTGACCTTCGCGGCGCGGGCGCGCGGCGACAGCCTCGCCGAGGTCATCGCCGGGGCGGCCGCCCGCACGCTCGGCCTCGAGGCGGCGGCGTGAGCGCCATGCCCGATCTGCGACCCCGCGCGGAGGCGCTGGGCGCGGCCCTGCCGCCGCTTCTCGCCGCCGCCGACCATCTGGCGCAGGCGGTGATGCTGGGCGAGCATGGCCGGCGGCGGTCGGGCATGGGCGACGAGTTCTGGCAATATCGCCCCGCCCATTCCGGCGACGGTGCGCGCGGCATCGACTGGCGCCGCTCCGCCCGGTCGGACGGGCATTTCGTGCGCGAACACGAATGGCAGGCGGCGCAATCGGTGCTGATCTGGGTCGATCCGGCGGCCTCGATGCGGTTTTCCGGCGACAGGAAGCGCCCGGCCAAGGCGGATCGCGCCCGGCTGCTGGCGCTGGCGCTGGCGCTTCTGCTGCTGCGCGGCGGCGAGCGGGTGGGGCTGGCGGGCGATGACGCGCCGCCGCGCGCCGGCCGGGCGCAGGCCGACCGCATCGCGCTGGCGCTTCTGTCCGAAGACGCCGAGGATTACGGCCGCCCGGATGTGATCGGCCTGCCGCCGCATGGCCGCGTGGTGCTGGTCTCGGATTTCCTCGGCGATCCGGCGGGGTGGAGGCGGCGCTGGCCGCCGCCGCCGAACGCTCGGCGCGCGGTGTCCTCCTCCAGATCCTCGATCCGGCGGAGGAGGAGTTTCCCTTCGACGGCCGCACCATCTTCGAATCGATGACCGGCGCGCTGCGGCATGAGACGTTGCGCGCGGGCGACCTGCGGGCGCGCTATCACGCCCGGCTGGCCGAGCGGAAGGGGCGGCTGGCCGATCTCGCCGCCGCCTCGGGCTGGCATCTGCATCTGCATCATACCGACGCGCCGCCGCAGCCGGCGCTGCTCTGGCTCTACCGGGCGTTGGAGGTGGCACTCTGATGTGGACGCTCGGCCCCATCGGTTTCGCTTCGCCGCTCCTGCTTCTGGGGCTGGTGGCGCTGCCGCTCTTGTGGTGGCTGTTGCGCGCCGTGCCGCCGGCGCCGCTGCGCCGCCGCTTTCCGGGGGTGGCGCTGCTGATCGGGCTGAAGGACGCGGATGTCGAGACCGACCGGACGCCGCTCTGGCTGCTTCTGCTGCGCGCGGCGGCGGTGGGGGCGGCGATCGTGGCCTTCGCCGGGCCGGTGCTGCATCCCGCGCCGCCGGGGGCGGCCAGCGATGATCCGCTGCTGATCGTGATCGACGGCGGCTGGGCCGATGCCCGCGACTGGCCGCGCCGCATCGCCCGCGCCGCCGATCTGGCCGAGGCGGCGGGGCTGGCCGGACGCACCGTCGCGGTGATCCGGCTGACCGACCGGCCGGAGGCGCCGGTGTTCCAGACCGGCGATGCGATGCGGGCGCGGCTCGCCGGCCTGCGGCCGCAGCCCTGGGCGCCGGTGGCGCGGGCGGCCTGGGCCGAGGTGCTGGCCGCCCTCGCCGAGCCGCGTATCGAAAGCTGGTGGATCTCCGACGGTCTGGCCCATCCGGGGCGCGACCGGCTGCTCGCGGCGCTGGAGGGCAAGGGGAAGGTGACGGTGGTCGAGACGCCCCGCGCCCTGCTGGCGCTGAAACCGGCGGCCTTCCAGGATGGCGCGGTGCGGCTTTCCGCGCTGCGCCTGCCGGTCACCGGGGCGGAGGAGATCGAGGTCTCGGCCCGCGGTCTCGACCCCGTGGGGATCGAACGCGAACTCGCCCGCGCCACGCTGGCCTTCGCGGCGGGCGAGGCCGGGGCGGAAACCGCGCTGGACCTGCCGCCCGAGCTGCGCAACCGCCTGACCCGGTTCGAGATCGCGGGCCAGCCGAGCGCCGCCGCCGTCAGCCTCACCGATGACAGCCTGAAACGCCCCAAGGTCGCGCTGCTCGCCGCCGCCGCCCCGGCCGAGGGGATGCTGCTGCTCTCGCCCGAGCATTACCTGCGGCAGGCGCTGGCGCCGATGGCCGACCTGATGGAGGGCGGGCTGGCCGACCTCATGCGCGCCAGCCCCGACGTTCTGGTGCTGACCGACGTGGCGCGGCTGAGCAATGCCGAATCCGCCGAACTGGCGCAATGGGTGGGCAAGGGCGGCATCCTGATCCGCTTCGCCGGTCCCCGCCTCGCCGCCGCCGACACCCCGCGCGAGATCGAGGACCCGCTGCTGCCGGTGCGGCTGCGCGCGGGCGGCCGGGCGCTGGGCGGCACGATGAGCTGGGGCGACCCGCGCAGCCTCGCCCCCTTCGCGCCCGAAAGCCCGTTCTTCGGCCTGACCGTGCCCGCCGAGGTGACGGTGAGCGAGCAGGTGCTGGCGGAGCCCGGCCCCGACCTCGCCGCGCGCAGCATCGCCGCGCTGGCCGACGGCACGCCGCTGGTCACCCGCAAACCGCTGGGCGATGGGCAGGTGGTGCTGTTCCACGTCACCGCCAATGCCGAATGGTCCACTCTGCCGCTTTCCGGCCTCTTCGTGCAGATGCTGGAGCGGCTGGCCACCGCCACCCGCCCGCGCGACGCCACGGAGCGCGGGCTGGAGGGGCGCAGCTTCACCCCGGAAAAGGTGCTGGACGCCTTCGGTGTGGCGCAGGATCCGGGCGCGCTGCCCGGCGTGCCGGGCGAGCGGCTGGCGGCGGGCATCCCCGGGCCGGACCTGCCGCCCGGCCTCTATGCCGGCGAGGAGCGGCGGGTGGCGCTGAACGTCATCGGCGCGGAAACCCGGCTGGAGCCGGCGGACTGGCCGGCGCGCATCCCGGTCGAAGGCGCGCGCGCCAGCCGCGAGGTGCCGCTGAAAGGGGCGTTCCTCGCCGCCGCGCTGCTGCTGCTGCTGGCCGACATCCTGGCCGCGCTGCGGCTGTCCGGGCGGCTTTCGGCGCTCGCCCCCGCGGTGCTGATCGCGTTGCTGCCGGTGGGCGGGGCGCGGGCCGAGGACGACGCCTTCGCCCTCGCCGCCACCTCCGAGGTGCGGCTGGCGCATGTGCTGACCGGCGACGCGCGGGTCGACGATACGGCGGCGGCCGGGCTGCGCGGCCTCGGGATGCGGCTCTTCGAGCGGACCACGGTGGAGCCCGGCGCGCCGATGGCGGTGGATCTGGAACGCGACGACCTCGCCTTCTTCCCCTTCCTCTACTGGCCGGTGACCGCCGACCAGCCGCTGCCTTCGGTCGCCGCCTATCGCAAGCTGAACGACTATCTGCGCACCGGCGGCCTGATCCTGTTCGACACCCGCGACGCCGATCTCGCGGGGGGGCTCTCGGCCGAGGGCAAGCGGCTGCAACTCATCGCCTCGGCGCTCGACATCCCGCCCCTCGACACGGTGCCGGCCGACCATGTGCTGACCCGCACCTTCTATCTGTTGCAGGATTTCCCCGGCCGCCAGACCGGCGCCGTCTGGGTCGAGGCGGCGCCGCCGGACGCCGAACAGGCCGAGGGGATGCCGTTCCGCAACCTCAATGACGGGGTGACGCCGGTGGTGATCGGCGGCAACGACTGGGCCTCGGCCTGGGCGGTGGACGGGCAGGGCATCCCGCTCTACCCCGTCGGGCGCGGCTCGGGCGGCGAGCGGCAGCGCGAGATCGCCTATCGCTTCGGGGTCAACCTCATCATGTATGTGCTGACCGGCAACTACAAATCCGATCAGGTCCATGTGCCGGCGCTGCTGGAAAGGCTGGGGCAATGACGGCGGGGGCCATCGTCTTCGACCCGCTGCTGGGCTGGCCCTTCATCGCGGCGCTGGCGGCGCTGGCCGCGGCGCTTTGCGCGCTGGCGGTCTGGCGCGGGCTGGCGGGCTGGCCGTTCCGCATCGGCTCGGCGCTCGCCCTGCTGGCGGCGCTTTCCAATCCCTCGATCCAGGAGGAGGACCGCGCGCCCCTCTCCGACATCGTGATCGCCGTGGTGGACGAGACGGCGAGCCAGGGCGTATCGGACCGCGAGGCGCAGACCGAGGCGGCGCTGGCCGCGCTCCGGGCCGAGGTGGCGGCGATGCCCGGC